>CAYRNH010000130.1:0-7250 GCA_964425515.1 uncultured Thiotrichaceae bacterium
CCTGGCCGAGTACGGTTCATGCCATCGCAACGAACCTTCCGGCACGCTGCACGGTCTGATGCGGGTGCGCAATTTTGTGCAGGACGATGCGCATATTTTCTGCACCGAAGATCAGATCCAGGATGAGGTGTCCGCGTTTATCGATCTGGTCTACGAAGTCTATGCCGACTTTGGCTTCACCGACATCATGGTCGCACTTTCTACTCGCCCGGATCAGCGTGTGGGTGACGATGCGGCCTGGGACAAGGCGGAAAAAGCGCTGGAAGTCGCGCTCAATAACAAAGGTCTGGACTGGAAGCTACAACCCGGTGAAGGCGCGTTCTATGGCCCGAAGATCGAGTTCGTGCTGAAAGACTGTCTCGGTCGCGAGTGGCAGTGCGGTACCATGCAGGTGGACTTCTCCATGCCCGGAAGACTCGACGCGCAATATGTTGCCGAAGACGATACCCGGCGTGTGCCAGTGATGCTGCATCGCGCGATTCTGGGCTCGGTGGAGCGATTTATCGGTATTCTCATCGAAGAGCACGAGGGGAAATTTCCGCTCTGGCTGGCGCCGGTGCAGGCGGTGGTGATGAATATTACGGACAATCAGGCCGATTTTGCCAAAAAAGCACACGATTACCTTGCTGAACAAGGATTTAAAGTCGAACTGGACTTGAGAAATGAGAAAATTGGCTTTAAAATCCGCGAGCACACAATACAGCGAGTTCCCTACATGCTGGTGATCGGCGACCGGGAGCTTGAAACAAATTCAGTGGCCGTACGCACACGAAGCGGAGAAGACCTCGGTTCCATGTCCTTAGAAGATGTGGCCAGCCGGTTCTCAGCAGAAATCGTGAGCCGCGGTCGCTCTGCTTTATAGGAGTACGAAAATCGCAGCACCGAAGAAGACGCTATTAAATGATGCAATCACTTATCCTGAAGTACGGGTGATTGATGCAGAAGGTGAGCAGCTCGGCCTGATGACCAGTCAGCAGGCTATACAGATGGCCGCAGAAGCCGGACTCGATCTGGTAGAAGTGTCTCCCAACGCAACGCCGCCAGTATGCCGCATCATGGATTTCGGCAGGTTCCGTTTTGAGAACAGCAAGAAAACCCAGGCGTCGAAAAAGAAGCAGAAAAAAACTCAGACCAAGGAGATCAAGTTCAGACCAAGGACTGAGGAAGGGGATTATCAGGTCAAGCTGCGTTCCCTGAAGAAATTCCTGGAGGAAGGCGATAAAACCAAGGTGACCATGCGGTTTCGTGGTCGCGAATTTGCCCACCAGGAACTGGGCATGGCTTTGCTGAAACGGGTCGAAGCTGATCTCGCAGAGTACGGTACCGTTGAGCAAATGCCCGGCATGGAAGGTCGGCAGATGGTGATGCTGATAGGGCCAAAAAAGACAAAGTAAGTATTAGATGTAAACCAGCATTAGTAAAAAAATGGCAGTAAACTGCTAAAAACGAGTGAGCCGGTCTCAAGTGTCATGGAAGAACACCGCGCTTATTTTTGAAGTACACATACACATAGGAGCAGGCACAATGCCTAAGATGAAAACCAACCGTGGCGCAGCCAAACGTTTCAGACGTACTGGCTCCGGCGGATTTAAGCGAGCACAATCGCACCGTCGCCATATCCTCACCAAGAAGAGCACTAAACGTAAGCGTCATTTACGTGATGATGCAACTGTCCATGCGAGTGACGTGAAAATGGTCAATCGCATGATGCCGTACGTTTAAGAATCGAGGATATAAGAGATGCCAAGAGTAAAAAGAGGCGTACAGGCCAGAGCACGTCATAAAAAAGTTCTGGATAAAGCAAAAGGTTATTATGGTGCACGCAGCCGCGTGTATCGCGTAGCGACCCAGGCGGTTACCAAAGCCGGGCAGTATGCATACCGTGACCGCAAAGTTAAGAAACGTACTTTCCGTTCATTGTGGATTGTGCGCATCAATGCTGCAGCGCGTGAGTGTGGAATGTCATACAGCCGCCTGGTCGATGGTTTGAACAAGGCCAATGTCGATATCGACCGTAAGGTGCTGGCTGATCTGGCTGTGCATGATATGGTTGCATTTGGACAGATCGCAGATAAAGCGAAACAAGCCCTGGCAGCCTGATACTGCTGTTTGCATGTGATCGTTGTTTGATGTCACATGAATACCAAGGGGGAAGCTTGCTTCCCCCTTTTTAGTTATATCAACTTAATAGTTATAGATTGTTGCGATAAAACTGTGTGAAGCACTAAAACAATGTGCTGCATCGTTTTCTCAAACAAGCCCAGGGAGTAAACGTGGATCTGCAAAGTTTGAGTACACAGGCGCTGGCTGAGATTCAGGCAGCGACCAGTCTGGATGCGCTCGATCAGATGCGTGTGCATTATCTGGGTAAAAAAGGTGAACTCACCGCACTGTTAAAAAATCTGGGTACGCTTCCTGGCGATCAGCGCAAAGCCGCTGGGCAGGAAATCAATGTTGCCAAGCAAAATGTGCAGGCAGCGATCGAAGCGCGTAAAGCAGTTTTGCAGCAGGAAGCGCTTGCCGCCAGACTGGCCAGTGAAAGCATCGATGTGACCTTGCCCGGACGCGGTCAGCAGGCCGGTGGTCTGCATCCGGTCACGCGTACCATGCAGCGCATCGAAGCGTTGTTTGCGCAGCTGGGTTTCAGTGTCGAGGAAGGCCCGGAAATCGAAGATGATTTTCACAACTTCGAAGCACTCAATATTCCTGCGCATCATCCTGCGCGTGCCATGCACGACACTTTTTATTTTGATGCGTCTACTTTATTGCGCACGCATACCTCGCCTGTGCAAGTTCGGCATATGAAACAACAGCAACCCCCACTGCGCATTATTGCGCCGGGTCGAGTGTATCGTTGTGATTCGGATTTAACGCACACCCCGATGTTTCATCAGGTGGAAGGTTTGCTGATCGACGAGAATGTCAGTTTTGCAGACCTCATGGGTACGCTGGCCGATTTTCTTAAACTGTTTTTCGAAAATGAAAAACTGCAAACACGGTTTCGGCCTTCGTATTTCCCGTTCACCGAGCCTTCATCCGAAGTCGATATTCAGTGCGTGATCTGTGCGGGTGAAGGTTGTCGTGTTTGCGGTCACAGTGGCTGGATAGAAATTCTTGGCTGCGGCATGGTGCATCCAAAAGTATTTGAGAGCGTTGGCATAGACAATGAGAAATTTACCGGTTATGCCTTTGGTCTTGGTGTCGAGCGTCTTGCAATGTTGCGTTATGGGGTGAATGATCTGCGGCTGTTTTTCGAAAATGACCTGAAGTTTCTCGGGCAGTTTGCATAATGAGTCCGCAAATGAACGCGAATACACGCAAATGTGAATCAAAAAATGAATTAGCGTTTATTCGCGTTCATTTGCGGAAATTTTTCTTGAGTCTGACAGAATGAAATTTAGCGAAAAATGGTTACGTAGCTGGGTTAACCCAGAACTCACCACCGACGAGTTGTGTCATCAGTTGACCATGGCGGGTCTTGAAGTCGATGGTGTCGAACCGGCTGCGGGCGCGTTTACCGACGTGGTGGTGGCGCGTGTTGAATCGCTGGAAAAACATCCGGATGCTGACAAGTTAAATGTGTGTCAGGTATTCGATGGCAAAGAGACTGTGCAAATCGTTTGCGGCGCTGCCAACGTGCGCGCCGGACTTCTGGTGCCGCTGGCAAAAATTGGGGCTGTACTGCCCGGTGCGAATGCAAACGAACCACTGAAAATCAAAGCCGCCAAACTGCGTGGCGTGCCTTCGTCGGGAATGCTGTGCTCAGAAAAAGAACTCGGACTTGCCGATAGCGCTGATGGTTTGATGGAGCTGCCCACAGATGCGCTACCAGGAACAGCGTTGCGCGACTATCTGGAACTTGACGACAGCATTATCGAAATTGATCTTACCCCCAACCGTGGTGATTGTCTGAGTATTGCTGGTGTTGCACGCGAACTGGCTGCACTGAATCAATGTGAACTGAAGGCGCAGGCGTGTGCGCCGGCCAAAGTCACAATTCAGGATACATTCAGCGTTAATATTTCTGCTAATAAAGCCTGCACTCATTATGCCGGTCGCGTGATTAATAATATAAATGTGACTGCGCCCTCACCGTTGTGGATGGTCGAACGTTTGCGTCGTTCCGGGATTCGCAGCCTGGGCGCGATTGTCGATGTGACGAATTATGTGATGCTGGAGCTGGGCCAGCCGATGCATGCTTTCGATCTTGCCACACTCGATGGTCAGATCAATGTGCGTTTTGCTAATCAGGCCGAAAAACTAACACTGCTCGACGGCAAGGTCGTCGAGCTTGATAACGAAACGCTGGTGATTGCAGATAACAAAGGCGCACTGGCGCTCGCGGGCGTAATGGGCGGTGAAAATTCCGGTGTGTCTGACAGCACACGCAGCGTATTTCTGGAAAGTGCATTCTTTGTTCCCGAAGTGATTGCGGGCAAGGCGCGCAGTCATGGTCTGCACACCGATTCATCGCATCGTTTTGAACGCGGGGTCGATCCTGCGCTGCAGGTGCCCGCATTAGAACGCGCCACCGAACTGGTGCTGAGTATCTGTGGTGGCGAAGCGGGGCCGATTACCGAGTCCGGAAAACCAGCGCACCCGGTAGAACGACCTGCAATTGATTTGCGTCGCGAGCGGATAAAACGCATGCTGGGTATCGAATTATCAGACAAAGAAGTCAACGATATTCTGCAGCGACTGGGCATGCAGGTGCAAACCAGCAAAACGGGCTGGTTGGTGACAGCACCGAGCTTCCGCTTTGATATTACAATCGAGGCGGATTTGCTCGAAGAGCTGGTGCGAATATACGGCTATAACAATATCCCACGCAGCCAGCCAGCTTATCGCCTGCAGATGCAGGCGCAGCCCGAGACTCAGCGGACGATGTCTGTGCTGCGCCAGATGCTGGTTGATCGCGGTTATTTCGAAGCGATTACTTACAGCTTCGTCGACCCCAAATTTCAGCAGGTGCTTGACCCTGAGGATGAGCCTGTGGCGCTGGCTAACCCGATTTCGTCAGAAATGTCGGTGATGCGCACTACGCTGTGGCCGGGTCTGGTGCAGGCCTTGCGTCATAACTTAAATCGCCAGCAAACTCGTGTACGATTGTTCGAAACCGGGCTGTGTTTCCACCAGCAGAACGGCCCACTGCCCGAACAAAAGCCGCGCATCGCAGCGGTGATCTGTGGTGAGCAACAGCACCAGCAATGGGGTGAATCACCGCGTCAGGTCGATTTTTTTGATCTCAAGGCCGATGTTGAAGCCTTGCTGGCAAAACAGGCGGACGAGGTCAGCTTTGTGGCCGCTATACATCCTGCGCTGCACCCGGGCCAGAGCGCCCGAATTCTGGTGGCAGGCGAGGCCGTCGGCTGGCTCGGAGCCCTGCATCCTTCTGCACAGCAGGCGCTGGATATTGATCAGCCAGTGTATCTTTTTGAGCTAGAACTCGAGAGCGCGCTCAGAGCGGGTCTGCCAGCATTCCAGCCATTATCACGTTTTCCAGAGGTTCGCCGCGACCTGGCGCTGGTGGTCGGTGAGGAAGTCCATGTGGGTGACCTGGTGGCCGCGATCCGTGGTTCAGCCTCAGCATTGCTCAGAGATGTGCGGGTTTTTGATATTTATGTCGGAAAAGGGGTTGAGCCAGGGCGAAAAAGTGTCGCTTTAGGCTTGATTTTACAGGAATTTTCCCGCACTCTTACCGACCAGGAAGTAGAGGCCGAGATAGAAACCGTGGTCGCTACGCTAAAACAGAATTTTGCTGCTACACTTCGGGAGTAGGGGATAAATGGCACTGACTAAAGCCGACATGGCGGAAAGCCTGTACGAAGAACTGGGTTTGAACAAACGTGAAGCCAAAGAGCTGGTAGAACTCTTTTTTGAAGAAGTTCGAAGCGCGCTGGGCGATGCATACCACGTCAAACTTTCAGGTTTTGGCAATTTTGTTTTGCGCGACAAAACAGAGCGGCCCGGGCGTAATCCTAAAACTGGCGAGGAAATTCCGATTTCCGCACGACGTGTTGTCACCTTCAGACCAGGACAGAAACTGAAGCAACGAGTAGAGGCATATGCTGGAACCCAGCAATAATAACGAACTTCCTGTAATTCCCGGCAAACGCTACTTCACCATCGGTGAGGTCAGCGAACTGTGCGGCGTTAAATCGCATGTGCTGCGTTACTGGGAACAGGAGTTTTCCCAGCTCAAACCGGTGAAACGCCGTGGTAATCGCCGTTATTACCAGCGTCACGACGTTATCCTGATACGTCAGATTCGCAGCCTGCTCTACGATCAGGGCTACACCATCGGCGGAGCCCGTCTCAAGCTCACCGGTGAAGACGCCAGCGAAGACAATAACCAGAGCCAGCAGATCATCCGCCAGATGCGCACCGAACTGGAAGATTTACTCGCTATTCTCAAGGGCTAAGTAGCTCACTCCAATATCCCGCTTTCTTAAGCGCCATCGATAGTGTATCCTTCCGCCCTCGCGGGGCGTAGCGCAGTCTGGTAGCGCACTTGCCTGGGGGGCAAGTGGTCACAGGTTCAAATCCTGTCGTCCCGACCAAATAAAAAGAGCCCCCTGTTTTTCAGGGGGCTCTTTTTATTTGCATGGTCGGAAGATTTGTTCTTTAGCGCCCGCTTCTCAGGGCGCGTATCGGTTCATGAAACCTGCCGCTACTAATCTCTCAAATCCATCTCTATTGATAGACTGCCAACCGTCTGAATTTTTCTGTATGCTTGGGTTTTAGAATATATATCAGGACAGGCATGAAAGACGCGGCACCTTGTATTATCAAGCTCGAAGATTACGCTCAACCCAGCTACTGGATCGAGCAGGTCGATTTGCAATTTGAGCTCGATGAAGACATCACACGGGTGGTGTCGATTCTGTCTCTGGTACGAAATGCTTCGGGTCGGGGCGATGGTGCGCTGGAACTGAATGGTGAAAAACTCGATCTGGGTGCGATTCTGCTCGATGGTACACCGCTGACGGCTGATCGCTATGAAGTCAGCGATACCACATTGAAACTGTTTGCGCTGCCAGAACGTTGTCAGCTCAGCATCGAAACCTTCATTAAGCCACAGGAAAATACTTCACTCGAAGGCCTGTACAAATCCAGTGGTAATTACTGTACTCAGTGCGAAGCCGAGGGCTTTCGCAAGATCACCTATTACCTGGATCGTCCGGATGTGATGGCAAAATTCACAACCACGATTACGGCAGATAAAAAGAAATATCCTGTGCTGTTGTCGA
>CAYRNH010000131.1:0-3681 GCA_964425515.1 uncultured Thiotrichaceae bacterium
TTCAGCCTTGCCGTCGATATTCAGCAAAACACTGCTACCGACATGATCCATTTCAGACACCGAGGTCACCGAACCGAGCAGGGTTTGTGGATTCTGGCCATTCGCATCAGAGAAATACAAGGTTCCAGCATTAACATAAAGCAAACCGGTGGGCGTGGAATAATCACTGAACAACACTGTCACCGGTTGCGCCGGTAAACTAATGGGCGCATCGGTACTCGACATACTGGTGGTAATGGCGTACACGAGATCATCACCCGTACTGCAGGCTCCATCGCTACCTGCATCTGTAAATACGAGATAATTATGTGTCAACGTCTCACCGCAAACCGTACCCGAATATGAACTCACCTGGTTCACCGCCAGTTTGTCAGCCTGCGCGGTACTTACAAAATAGAACGAACCGGCATCCTCATAAATCACACCGCTGATGTGCAGATTGCTGGTTGCCCCGGTCGTGGAATCGACCGTGCCGTCATAAACAGCGGCCCCGTAACCCGGATTAGTGGTAGGAATCGTCGAGATCGCGCTGGTGACCGGATCAAAAACATTAAGCCCGGAATTATTGGAAAAGAATAGATAATCCTGACTTCCGAAATTGGGGTTCGTGCTTATGATGGGAGTGCTTGATGAGCTACTGCCACCGCCGCCACAGGCAGCCAGTCCAGTCGCAAGCAACGCCAATATCAATAATCGTGACCGTCTCATTTGCTTACTCTCCCTTATGTACCAATGAGTTATACCGGTGTAATCGATGTAATGGTTAACTCACTAAAAAATTCAGGATCAGAAGAAAGAATAAGCGCACGATCGTAGTTCAGTCAACCACCGGTGATCGGTTGGAACTGATATAAATCAATACCTTGGGACACGGTAGATATTCACTACTGAATAAACACCCGGGCCGAATATTGTCAGTATGAAAAATAAAAAGAGCCTGGCCCCGTTTACTTCGCAAAGGCTTGTGATTAAAAAATGAACGGGAGTAGAATCCTTGAACAGTGACATCATTCTTAGAAAGGAAGGAATTGATAATGATAACCCAGATCAAAAAAGCACTCTTACTGGTATTAGCAGCGCTGACTTTGGCAGCCTGCGCGAGCCACAATCCTTACAATGACCCCGGCGCGCAGCGTGATCGTTCGAAAGGTGCGCAGGATGAAATGCACAGGGATACATCAAACTACTAATTCTTCAGCACCAGACACCCACTGGAAGTGAATAACGAAATCAGTTAAGAGCGACGAAATCGCCTTGCGGTTGCACCTTCTGGGTAACGTCGCGTAATGTGAGCTGATTAGGCTGGGTAAGCTGCTGGTAAATCATGGCATACACCAGCACCGAAGTGACATAGTCGCGGGTTTCCCGGACGGGAATGGTTTCAATCCAGATATCGACGGGTAAGGCTTCATCGGGCAGCCATTGTTTTACCCGGTTGGGTCCGGCATTGTAGGCGGCCAGCGCGAGTGCATCATTGCCATTAAACTGCGTCAGCAACTTGTGGTAATAATACGAGCCGTACTTCAGGTTTTTCGCCGGATCATACAGGCTGTCACTACCCCGCCAGCGGTCATGAAAAGTCTTCGCGATTCTGCGTGCGGTACGCGGCATCAATTGCATCAGTCCACGCGCACCGACAGGTGAAGTCGCGTCCTTGTTGAACACACTTTCACGCCGCACCAGGCCGTACAGAATCACCGGGTCGAGGTCGTACTGCTCAGCAAGCGCGTTGATGGTTTTAGCGTAGCTCATCGGGAAACGCATATTGACATCGTCCCAGTATTCCACCCTGGCAATCGTCAATATCGGAATGTCATCCCACTGCCACTGTTGCGCCAGCTTCGCGGCAACCGGAATCTCGCTGTCATCGAGCTGATTGACGGCATGCCACCATTGCAACTTGGCATCCCGATCCCTGTCGAGTGCAAGAAACTCGTGCACCACCTGGAATGCCTGGCGATGCTTCAGTGCATCGATCTGTTGCGCACTGATATTAAGCGGCTTATCCGCCAACTGGTATTTGCTATTGACGCGATCGGCAGCAAGGTAACCGTAAAAATCGCGTTCCTTTGCAAGCTCGCGGAACATATCATCAGCCACCAGCGGATGCCCAATCTCGTTATAGGCACGCGCCAGCCAGTATTGCCATTTCTCTTTTTGCTGATCGGCTTTGTCCAGCGCCTTGATAGCAGTGGCAACACGCGGCCAGTCCTGCTCAGACAAGGCCACACGAATACGCATGGTTTGAGTGTTGTAATCCGCATCTTTCAACTTGCCCAGTCGATCATAGGCGCTGTCATCACCATTGAGCGCAAGTTGCATCGCCAGGCGTTTTTCCACACTGGAGGCTGCGGCGCTGTGCATCGAAAAATCCTGTTTGTGCGTATCCCAAAGCTCGACCGCCTGCTCTAAATCTGACTTGGCAAGCCGGCTAATCGCATCTGCAAACATCGACGGCGCCTGCGCGCCCTGCTTGCCTTGCAGTAACCGGGAGATATAACGTGCGGGGTGCCGATGCAGGTTCAGCCACAGCTGGGCGGTTTCAGCATCTGCTTTGGACATGTATCGCTTCAGGTAGCGCGCCAGCCGGGTGTTGTTTTCAGCCATGGCCGCATCGAAACGCTGCCAGAACAGGTCTTCATTGAACAAGCTGGAAGATTCAAGCTGTTTGAAAACAGGATCGCAGACTTTAGGTTGAGAATGGCCCACTGACCACAGCACTGCAGCACCTTCAAGCGCCGCAGTTTTCTCACCCGTGCTCCATTGTGCCCTGCGGTAATAGCATTGCAGACCGGTGTCGCTGGTAGCCTTATAGAACTTCAGAAACGTGCGCCACTGCCGCTTTTCAGCCAGGTGATACAACCACTTTCGTTTCAGGATATGGGCATAACGCGATGAAGGATACTGTTCGAGAAAGGCTTTCACCTTATTATTCTGGCCCAGGTTTTCCCTCAACCATTTGAACTTGAGATAAGGATAAAGCGGGTAATCTTTCAGCTTGTCGGCCAGCTGGAAATATTTCGCCTCATGGCCGTTGTCGAGCGCGTCTTCCGCTTTCAGAAATAAATCGCGCAGAGCAGCAAGCTCGTCATCGGACATCGCGGCCTGCTGGCCGGCTGCCGATTGTTCATTACTGGTCGAGATTTGATCATCCGCTCCGGTCGTATCCGAACCGGGGGCAACGATGCTGTCCTGCTGTAACGGGCTGACTTGAGTACTCTGGGGAATAATGCTGATTGGCGAACGGATTGCGACCAGGGTGTTCTGGCCGAAGGCAGACGAAGAACCAAGCAGGCCCGCTACCGATAACAGCAGACACACCTTCTTTATTTTCCTCGACTGACTGAACGCACCCACTATGGCCGGCCTCGTTTGTGCTAAGTGTCTGGATGATAAACAACCATTTTTGTCACATTTATCAGTCCAACACCCACCGTCCAAACCGACTACGAGGCAGACATTATTAAAGTGTATGACACGATATGTGTAATTCAATTGAATTGGGAAATTGATGCAAAAATCTTGAAACTAAATGTGGTCAAAAATAGTGCAGCGGGCCAAACGCAAGCAGTTTGTGGATGTCTCGGTGCTGACCGGACGACTGGGGCTGGTGGTGACTCTACTCTCGCATAAAGAGCTCCGACCCTGTGACGTGCTGTAAAAGTCTTTTGTAGCTTGGCG
>CAYRNH010000131.1:3781-7235 GCA_964425515.1 uncultured Thiotrichaceae bacterium
CCAGTTACGCGTCAGTCCCGCGAAGTAACGTCATCCCCGTATGAAGCTCACCTCCCCCTTTTTATTTATCCTGATTGTCTTCCTGACTAATCCTCATCAATAGCAGGCAACAAGCTTTCGAGCAATATGATGAGTTCTGGAATATCGTCTACCGCTGTTTTATAAAGCAGCTCATGATCAATTTGACCATACTCATGAGCGAGAATATTTCTTTGTCCAATAATCTGACGCCATGGAATTTCCGGATGCGAATCTATAAAAGACGTTGAAACACGATTCGCGGCTTCTCCGAGAATCTCAGCACAACGTTCAATAGCCCTGACTAAAACACGGTCACCGAGAAAAGCCGACAAATCGTGATTACCCAGCATCGACTCAACCTCTCTGGCTGCCTGTAACATATCCCATAAATACGCCGCATCTCTTTCTTCAGGCTGCATACAGTTCCTCCATGTCTTTCTCGATTGCACGCTTCCTGTAAGGATTGCTTAAAATTGACGGGGTTGCGACATCCACCTTTCGCCCATGAAACAGCTTGGCAAAAGCATCCTGAATATCAACCATCCCACCCATTGAGGGAGCGCCATTTTTTTCAAACTCGACCAGCAAATCGATATCACTATCAGGTCTCAATTCGCCACGCGCAGCGGAGCCGAATACATAAAGTCGATGAATGTGGAATCGTTTTGAAATTTCCCGCAGCTCTGAGCGTGAAATTTCAATCTGTCCACCAATAACAAGTTTGTTTTTATTACGCTTTTGCATAACGTGCTTTTCGTTGTTGTCACTTCCTAAAAACTTTCGCAATTCTTTTTTGGCGACTTCACGCTCACGCGCGCGACCTCCGCGAAGCGCATCTACAAGTGCCAGCAACTCATAGAGTTTGGGATCCTTCTGCGCAGCCCTGGGTGCTGACTTATATATTGGTGAAAACGATTCACCCCGCACTTTCCCTTTCGGGTCTGGCCAAACGGGCGGCGGTTCCTTATCCATCACGAATCGGCTATTCAATGGAGGCGCAGCATAGGCAGTCGGCATTCCCCGACCTAATCCGCCCCGGTCAGGTACAAAAACATATTGAATACCATGGAGCAAGAATTCTTCCAGATTTCGGGCATTTGGCCGAATACTGTCACCTGTTTTTATGGCGAGCCGTGCCACCAGCGCGCGTCCGACTGCCGCATGAACTTCAGAAGAACTCATTTCGAGCACATTCGACAGATCACTGAATGTCCAGGGCTTATTGCCCAGAACAACAAGTTTTAGCAACACCAATACATCTTGAGGTTTTAAGTTCACCAGTCGCCCTATATTCGCAATTCGCGAATAAAGAATATCATTTCCCTGCCGTGTGTCAAGCGGACAATAAAAAGCCACTGATAACAGTGGCGCTGACAGAGATGAACCAGGCGAAGATGACAGGCACACCGACCCATAGAGCCGGTGTCTAATCCCGGTTTTTAAAACATAGAACCAGACTTATTCGCTGGCGTCCTCAGCCTTTGGCCAGGCATTAAAAGGGAATGGTTTTTCTTCGGTATTGAATGTCAGAAAGCGCACAATTTCCAATACGTATCGGCCCATCTGGTCACCGAAAGAAAGCAGATTCTCATTGGTTTTATCAGTAGCGGATTTAAGTATGAATTGAACCAGCATCACCAGCGCGATCACCAGCTCTGCGATATGCGCGATGACAGCAAAAAGCAGCATATAAAGCCCTCGAACCCAGACCGATGCTTTTTCGTCCTGCTCTGGTTCCGGTGCTTGTTGCGGCTGTTCCGCGTCTTTAGTCATTTTCTCAGGCGTGTTCTCAGGCGAGCTTT
This sequence comes from uncultured Thiotrichaceae bacterium, assembly GCA_964425515.1. GTDB lineage: Bacteria > Pseudomonadota > Gammaproteobacteria > SZUA-229 > SZUA-229 > JASBSR01. Next base: position 5,605 of record CAYRNH010000131.1, read on the forward strand.
CAGTCTCGTTCTCAGGCATGTTTTCAGGATCTGGTTTAGTAATTTTTTTAGTCATATAACTATCCTCCGATTTTCAGCATATCGATAATTAATACACAGAATGATTCAGTATACCTGATTGATATTTAAGCGAGTACAAGTCATTAATGAGGCCTGCAGACCGAAAAACAACCGCATCCGTCACAAAAGTGGCCGATACGCTCACATTATTAATCTGCGGATATCCTGCGGATGAAGGGCCCTGACCACTTTAATTTAAATCAAGCACGAAAAAACATAATCACGAAGAAAGGACATATACGCCTTGTGTTGATCGCCAGGAAAAAGAATAATGATCGGATAAGCAATGTGATCACAAAAATCCCTCCGACACCTTCTTTATGATATTGAATATCGATGCTAGCAATACATAAAACACGACTTTTCGGCCTGCTGCTTGGGCCACTCGTCTTTATTTCAATCCTGTTATTACCACTGCCAGCAGGCATGAGCGAACAAGGACTGAGCGTTGCCGCGGTCACATGCCTGATGGCTATCTGGTGGATTACAGAAGCGATCCCGATCCCGGCCACCGCGCTGGTACCGATTGCGCTGTTTCCATTACTGGGGGTAATGCCCACCTCAAAGGTGACCACGGCCTACGGCAATCACCTGATCTATCTGTTCATGGGCGGTTTTCTGATCGCAGTCACGATGGAAAAATGGAACCTGCACAAACGCATCGCACTACACACCATTCGCATGGTGGGCGTCACACCGAAAAGGATCATTCTGGGTTTCATGCTGGCCACGGCGTTTCTATCCATGTGGATCAGCAACACCGCCACTGCGATGATGATGGTCACGATCGCACTCGCCATCATCAAGCATACCAGGGAACAATGCCCGTCTGAAAAAGAACAAAACGCGATGCAATCATTTGAACTCGCATTAATGCTGAGCATTGCCTACTCGGCATCGATTGGCGGTATCGCAACCCTGATAGGCTCACCACCGAATGCAATGCTGGCCGGCGTGCTCGAAAAAGATTATGGCATCAAGCTCAGTTTTGACCAATGGATGTCATTTGGCCTGCCGCTATCACTCACCATGCTGGCCGTGGCGTGGTTTTACATTAACCGCTTCGTGCTGGGTAATGAACTGAGTGAATTACCCGGCGGAAAAAAAGAAATCGATAAACTGATCGCGCAACTGGGCCCAATCCGTAAACAGGAAAAACGTATCATGGGGGTCTTCAGCCTGGTCGCCATAGCATGGATATCACGTGGCTTTATCGATATAAAAGCGCTATCCATGGTCACCGACTCCAGCATCGCCATCACCGGCGCACTGGCACTGTTTATCATTCCGTCAGACCTGAAACAACACGAGTTCCTGCTCGACTGGGCTACCGCGGTCAAAATACCGTGGGGTATTGTCGTGCTGTTCGGCGGCGGCTTTGCACTGGCGGCGGGATTCCAGGCCAGCGAACTCACCGGCTGGTTCGCCAGCCAGCTCGGCGCGCTGCAACACGCCAACACGATTATTCTCGTCGCCGCGATTGCACTGGTGGTGGTTTTCCTGACCGAGGTCACCTCCAACACCGCAACCGCTGCACTACTGTTACCCGTGATGGGTGCGCTGGCGGTCTC
>CAYRNH010000132.1:0-7232 GCA_964425515.1 uncultured Thiotrichaceae bacterium
GCTCGATAGCGCATGATGCGCAAACCCAAATCCTGTTTACTGGCTTTTTCCACATCAAAACCCTGTCCGTTATCGCTGATTTTTAGTTCGGTTCCATTGGCTGTGTTTTTGAGTGTGATGTTGATAGTGTCAGCATGCGCATGTTTGACTGCATTGTTCACTGCTTCCTGTGCGATACGGTAGATCTGCATGGCGGTGGTACGATCCTTGATTTCGACAGCATTCTGCGCTTCGAAATTACAGTCGATGCCAGTATTGGCAGTAACATCATGCGCTAGTAGAGTGAGTGCGTCCTGTAAACCCTCGACTGTCACCGGCACCGGTGACAGCCCACGTGACAGAGCGCGCGCATCCTTGATGGCACGTTGTAATTGCAGGGTTAGTTCATTCATCTGTTCGGCTTCAGGTATATGCTGGAGAGCCAGGTTGCGTTTCAAACTGGCTGCCATCATGCTTATACCTGTTAGTTGCTGGCCAAGGCTATCGTGGATTTCCTGGCCTATACGCTCCTGTTCCTTCGTGCTCACTTCGGCAATTTGTCGTTCGAGCATTTTCTGATCGCTGAGATCACGGATAATGCCGACAAAGACATCGAGATGTTCGATTTGAGTGACTCTAATCTCCAGAGGAATAACATCGCCATTCTTGCGCTTACCATATAGTTCTCGTGGTTTGCTCAATGGACGGGGGTGATCAGTTTTCTGGTGTTTATCCAAATAAAGATCATGCTTTCCGTAATAATGCGCTGGCATCATCAGTTTGATATTCTGGCCGATGACTTCAGAACTGCTATAACCGAACACAACTTCTGCTGTTCGGTTGAAATCAGTAATGGTGCCGTCCAGATGGGTGACAACGATGGCTTCGGCGGCGTTGTCCATTACTGCGCGCAAGTGCTCCTGGCGATCTCGTAGTGCTGATTCGGCTGCAAGGCGTTGGGTGACATCATGCAAGATCCAGACTTCCTGATCCTCGTGTTTGTAAGCGGCATATTCAACATACCGTTTTTCACCACCTTTGCGTGTAATCATGATAGGCCCAGTTTGTCTGGGAAAATTAGATTCACGCGCGTTCTCGTAGATACTGCGATGTTCCGCTGCCTGCTTCCCGTGTAATTTTTCAAACCACTGGTCCAGCGTGGCCAGTTCATCGCGCTGATAGCCAGTGATTTCTTCACTTGCGCGGTTCAGAACCAGATGGCCATCGACGCGGTACACTGCGCCCACAGGCAGGTGCTCAACCATGCGCAACAGTCGCTCGGTTTCCATGCGCAAAACGTCGAGCTGTTTTCTCTCGGCGAGGTCACGTTCGGTGGTGGCCAGTGCGACCGGCTCCCCCCGTTCATTAGTGAGAATAGTGAAGACGATCCAGACATCGATAGCACGCCCGTCTTTGGTCAGGCGGACCGTGTCGCGTGACTCGTCCTGTTCACCGCGTGAGACAAGTTTAAGAGTCTCTGACATCAATGGTATTTTTTCTGCAGGGAGGAGATCGGTGATGTTTAATTTCACTGCTTCGGCTTCACTGTAACCATACATGCGTTGAGCGCCCCTGTTCCATGCCGTGATGTTCCCATTGAGATCCATCACCGTGACCGCGTCGTTCGAATCATGCAGTATTTTTGCCATGCGCTGTACTTCGACATCAGATTCAATGCGCTGCGTGACATCGGTGAATGTTACAACCAGGCCGTCAATCTGGTTGTCTTCGGTGCGGTAAGGCATCGTCCGACGCAGATAATGACGGCCGTTGCTGGTAGTGAGCTGGGTTTCTATTGGCGTCAGATTATTCAGCACATCGTGTGCTTCGGCGATCAGGCTTTCGCCGATAAACTCGGAGGTGAAATTGCTAATCGGGCGACCGGCGTCACTCGTGATCAGCCCCAGCAGTTTTCCAGTGGTGGGTGTGAACTGCCGAATGCTCAGCTGAGTATCGATAAACAGGGCGGCAATGTTTGCACTGTTGAGCAGATTGCTCATGTCGCTGCGTGCTTTGTCCCGTTCTTCGATCTTGTTCTGAAGCTCGTTGTTGACCGTGTTCAATTTTTCATTCAGCGATTGTAGTGCTTCTCTCGAAGTCTTCAGTTCCTCGTTGGCCAACTGTAGTTCCCCATTCGCGCTTTCCATGTCTTCGATCGTGTTTTGCAAATCTTCGCGCGTGGTTGTCAGTTCATATTTCAGATAATGCACCAGCGGAGAATCATCCAGAGATTCGTTTTGCGTCAGACTGGTAGCGTCAGTTGTGGGCAGAACTTCGTGCTCGTGGAAGGTCACCAGTAATAAACCCTCGGCCTGTTTGGGTTCTGAAAGTGGTTTCACCGTAATCGTGCAGGACTGCCAGCTGTTATCGTGTTTCACGTGCGGTGAGTTATCTCTGACTATTTTATTTTCTCGGATGGCCTTGTGGCAGGCTGCGCGTAGCCGTGCCTGCAGGCCGTACCGCGCCATGGCAATGAGATCACGGGTCGGTTCGTCGGTCGGGGCTTCGAGAAAATGGCCGGTCGGCCCCTGAATATAGAGGACTTCACACTTGCGATTGATTAGCACCGATGCGGGTGCGTAGTCGTCGAGTAGCTGACGTTGGGTGATTGCGGCAAAATTCATATTGCGATTCTCGACAGATTTTATTGCGGGTGGCAACTGGCTATGATGTTCGTGCTCGGTGAATACAGGGAATTCAACAATGTCACGTCAGCTCGAGCCAATGCGTGCGAGGAAAATGTGGCACATTTTCGACACGGTTTCAAACATGGCTATATGTCGTCTATGGTTTTGAGGGGCCAGGAAACGAATTTCGTCGAAGGCTCAGTGTGTATCGATGGTCCATTGCATTGCACTACGTGTCAGTTCTCCTGCAGAGTGGAGGCCCAGTTTCGATTTGATATTAGCACGATGTGTTTCGATGGTTTTGACACTGAGATGCAATTTGTCAGCTATTTTACCGGTGGATAGACCATGGCCAATGAGTTCGAAAATTTCGACTTCGCGATTGGATAAATTCTGAATTGGAGATTTATCGGGGGTTTGTCCATTGTGGGCAAGTTCTGGAGCCAGTCGCGTGCTCATTTCCTGACTTAAATATATATTGCCGGCAAGTACCTGTCTGAGCGCAACAATCACCTGGTCGCCGGCTTCCTGTTTATTAATATAGCCTTTGGCACCCGCACGTAGAGCACGTTCCGCAAATAGATCTTCATCATGCATGGAAGAAACCAGTACTGGAAGTTCAGGATATTTCACCTGCATGCGCTTGATCAGATCCAGTCCATTTCCGTCTGGCAACGAGAGGTCGACAATCGCCAGATCGGGTCTGCCGTCCTTAATATAATGTATCGCTTCGGCTATGTTGGCGGCTTCGCAACAGACACCGAGGTCCGGTTCGGACTCGATCAGCTGGCGAAAGCCCGTTCGCACTAACGGATGATCATCAACGATCATTATTCGTGTTATCTGCATATCTTTCGCCTGATAGCCATGTGAGTACCTCGCCGGCAAATGGTTTTGATTCTTATGAAGAAGAGCCTGCCATTCAATTTGCCTATCGCGCACAATCGTTTTGACATGGACAGTATAAACCTGTGCTCGCGGTCAATCCATGGGTGGCCGTGCTATTCGTATCAAAGGTCGGCCATGTCTGGTCGACAAAAGAGCAGGAGTACGGGCGTCTTTCCAGTTGAAGGAAGTGGTCACTCCTTGATACTGCGGCGTTTCGAGCGCTCCATTTTCGGTAGTGCAGGCTCAAGTATGCCATCTTTAAGTCTGGGCCGGGATTGATACGTTCGAATTCTGAGCCATGCCTGACTGGAATGGCCTCGGATTTCCTGCTTGTGTTAGCCATCGCTTTCTCCTTGCAACTGGCATATAAATTTCTCCTGTTAATGATGCGCTTGTGGATACCGACTCGCTATCAGGGTTTCCATTAAATCGTTTTAAATCCCGTTTTAAGATCTGATCGGCATTCAGTTTCACCATTTGTGACAGGGTTATGTGGGGTCTCGTGCCTGCCATAAAATAAACTTATAACCCGGATAAATTTCGAAGAGTTCAGTGTCTATATCGGGGATTCCCCTATAGGCGACGAGGCTCCTTGCGTTCATGCTTTGAATCAGCGCACTGAGCTGGACATGTTTACATCACGTGCCGTTACCGTTAGTCAATCAATGTTTCGTCGATTTCCGTTGAAGGCGAGGGTGTCGGAATCACTTTTGAAAATGCAAACAAATTCGGGAGATAGTGATGATGAAAAATAAACGCAGTACTCCACGACAGGATCTTGCACTCGAAGTGGATATATTTAACAGTTCTACCTATCTGGGTCGTAGCACGATACGAGATATACATATCGATGGTGCCTTTATAGAGGCAGATAATAATGATCTCTTTCGAAATGATATTCTTGAGCTGCGTTTTATTCCCGATGCAGATGAAATCAAACCTGTTTGTCTGCGTGCAATGGTGGTGCGCGGCTCCGATGATGGCGTTGGGGTTATATTTAGCTATGGTGAGCACGATTTCAGAAATTTTCTAAAAAAATTGTTCAAGTATATACGCTACGATTATTCGAATGCTGTAGCGTAATCAATGTTTGACGGGTAGTGTGTTTATACGGATAGGTACGTGATCATTAAATGGAGTGCCAATATGAAAGTATCGCTGGTAAATTCGTTGGCGGGTGAAGTGATTTTGATCCGCGCTGGTGAACGCCTTGATCTGTCAGCTTATGATGGATTCGATGAAGCGGCTGCTATGGCTAAAAACCACCCGGCTTCTGAGGCGATAGTGGTTGACCTGAGTGGCACGCGAGAGCTGTTCGACTCGGGCAGAGCGATGTTACTCGCGCTGCGTGATCGCGCCGGGCGTCTGAAGAGCAGGATCTATCTGACGAATGCTGTTCCGAAAATAAAACACAAGCTCAGCCAGGGTGAATTTCCGATATTATTTAATATTGGACACAGCTAGACAGGGCTGAATTGGATTTTGCCGTGGCTGAGATTGTAGTGGTTCAGAGTTGATCTGACAGTGCAATGATTACAGTCTAATATAAGTTGGCAGTTTCAAAAATATAGAAATTATTACAGCGTACACACTCAATCGAGTCTGTTGATTTTAAAAAAACCATATAACTGGCCGCAAATAACGCTAATGGATTGGTGGCTGTGTTTTTTACTTTGCGTATTTCGCGGCAGAAGTTTTTTATCTGACAGATGCCGTAAGGCCTCGAAATGATATGCGTGACCAGATGCCGCGGCATAAATCGTTAGTAATGCGGCGGCGGTGTTTCGTCTTTCTGGTCAGCGACCTGAGATTCGCTGACAGATTTCAGTCGTTTTTCCAGAATTTCCAGTCTCAATTTTAATGTATCGATCTCATCGTGCTGCCGGATGATGGTGTTGCTCAGGCTCTCGATGCTTTCGTCCTGATGGGTAAGACGAATTTCCAGTTCGGTAATGCGTTGTTCGGTTTTGTCAGTCATGATTTATTTCTTTGAGTTTTATGGTCAGGCGCGTTGCGCCGCAGACAGCAACAGGCATGGCGAGAAAATTGAGAAATGGAATGCTGGTCATCAAAAACACAACGCTGCCAAAACCCAGTGCGCGCATTCTGTTTTTTCTATTATATTCACGTACCGCAGGAAATAGCTGTTCGTGATTGCCAAGCGGATAATCAGTGTATTCCAGGGCATATGACCAGGCGGCGTAAATAAACCAGGCCGCAGGTGCGATGATGTTGAGTCCGGGAATAAAGGTGAGTATCAATAAAGGAATAAGCCATTTGATAAAATAGATTGTTTTCACCAGTTCGGAGCCGATGCTGCGCAGCGCAACTTTCCAGACAGCATCGGAATTGATTTCTTTGCCTGCGGTACCGCTGAGCATAGCTTCAACACGTGCAGCGAGCAGACTGTTGAACGGTGCCGCGATTAAATTCGCCAGTAGGGTAAAGCTGTAGAACACGATTAAAAATATAGTGATTGCAAATAGCGGCCAGAGAATGAATTCCAGAAACGATAACCAGTTCGGCAGCAAATGCGTTACCCATGAATCGATTTTCTTGCTGAGAAAATATATAACGGTTCCGAGCAGTGCAATATTGATCACTAGCGGCACAATGACAAAGCGGCGCAGCCCTGGATTCAGGATCAGTTTGAAACCGGCGATGCAATCGTTCGCACCTTTAAAATAAGAAAGCATTTTATCCTCTTGTATCCCAGCCTTGTTTAGCAAGTAAGGCGGCGCCAACACTGGCTTCATTGTGTTCTGGTTTTAATATGGGTATTCCCAGTTTGATCTCGCGTATTGTGCCCCATGGGTGATTGGCGCTGCCACCACCTGTGGTGTACACCTGTTTTGCTTTTGATGCGCCCAGTTGCTGTAGTTTCGCATAGCCTTCGGCTTCGATGTCAGCGATACCTTCGAGCATGGCCTGAAAAAAATCCAGATCGTCATCAGGTCGTGGTTCCAGTATTGGGGCTTTGTCCGGATCACTGTGCGGAAAACGTTCGCCTGCTGATACCAGCGGGTAATAGTGTAAACCGGTGGCGTGGTCCGGATGTAACTGTGGGGTCATGGTATCCAGCTGTTGCTGGCTGAAATATTTTCTCAGGACTGCACCACCGCTGTTGGACGCGCCGCCGACCAGCCAGTGCTCACCCAGTTTGTGACTATAGATTCCGTGTGTTGCTGAAAATACCGGGGTGGCTGAAATTAGTTTGAGTACCAGGGTGCTGCCCAGTGCGGTCACTGCGTCGCCGATCTGGTTAGCACCGGTCGCGATCAGTGCAGCGATGCTGTCGGTGGTGCCGCTGATGACCAGGCAGTCTTCGCTGAGGCCGAGTTGTTGCGCGCGTTCGGGCAGTACGCGGCCAGTGATTGTTCCCGGAGCAACCACACTGGGCAGCAACTCTTTACGAATGCCGCAGTCAGCCATCCATTCCGGCCAGCACTGCTGCACAGAGTCGTAACCGAGCTTGAGGCAGTTGTTTTCATCCGCAATATCAAAACGTCCGCTGAGCCAGCCCTGTAGCCAATCGGCCTGATGGCAGGCGTGGGCAGTCGCAGTATCGGGATACGTTTGCAGAAGACACATTAATTTCGCCAGCGAGCTGCTGGCACCGTGGGCACCGCTGTTTTCCGGAGCGATCCGGGCGATGCGCGCGGCCTGGTCGCGGGCACGGCTGTCGTTGTACATCAGCGCCGGGCTGAGCGCTTCGCCGTGCTGATCACATAATAGAAT
>CAYRNH010000133.1:0-7198 GCA_964425515.1 uncultured Thiotrichaceae bacterium
AACTGATGACTATGTTTTACCCATAACGACCGGTAATATAATCTTCCGTCGCTTTTTTCTTAGGTGTAGTAAAAATGCTGCTGGTATCGCCGAATTCAATCAGCTCGCCCAGATACATAAACGTGGTGTAATCAGAAACACGCGCCGCCTGTTGCATGTTATGCGTTACCACTGCAATAGTGTAATCGGTTTTAAGCTCATGGATCAGCTCTTCAATTTTCAGCGTTGAAATCGGATCCAGTGCCGACGCAGGTTCGTCCAGCAATAACACTTCTGGTTTAACTGCAATACCACGCGCAATACATAAACGTTGCTGCTGACCACCGGATAGCTCAGTACCTGAGTAGTGCAGTTTGTCTTTGACTTCATCCCATAGCGCTGCTTTTTTCAGCGCCCACTCGACACGTTCATGCATGGCATAACGTGACAGCCTTTCGTACATTTTGACGCCAAAGGCGACATTGTTATATACCGACATAGGAAACGGTGTCGGCTTCTGAAACACCATACCAACCTTGGCACGTACTTCACTGACATGCTGTTCGCGACTCAGGATATTACGACCATCGAGCGTGATCTGCCCTTCGGCACGTTGCCCCGGATACATCTCGTAAATCCGGTTGAATACACGCAGCAATGTTGATTTACCACAACCAGAAGGACCGATGAAAGCAGTCACGCGATTTTCTGGAATATCCATATTGATATTTTTCAGCGCATGATATTTACCATAATAAAAATTTAGATCGCGAACTGAAATTTTCACCGATGCGGGATCGCCCTTCGGCATAGCATTAGGATTGCTGGCATCAATACGGATTTGCTGATGCGTCTCTGTCGCGGCCTGATCTTCTGTGGCCGGCTGATCAACGTGCTTATCATTCATTGGTATTCATCGCGTGTCTAGTGATTCGAGGTACGTGAGCGCAGTAAAATGCGCGCCAGGATATTGAGCAGCAAAATACTGAAAGTAATCAGCAGCGCACCGGCCCAGGCCAGGTGTTGCCAGTCTTCGTAAGGGCTCATGGCAAACTGGAAAATCACCACAGGCAAATTCGCGATCGGCTGGTCCAGAGTACTGCTACCAAACTGATTATTGAGTGCAGTGAACAACAAAGGAGCGGTTTCACCGCTGATGCGTGCCAGACCAAGCATCACACCGGTCAGCATGCCGGTGCGCGCAGCCTTGTATACCACCATGGTCACCACCTTCCATTGCGGCGCACCCAGAGCTGCGGCTGCTTCGCGCATGCTATCAGGCACCAGTCGCAGCATGTCTTCCGTGGTGCGCACCACCACAGGCAACATGATAAGCGCCAGCGCTACGCCGCCAGCCCAGGCGGAGAAATTCCCCATGGTGGTCACCATCACTTCGTAGATGAACACCCCGATAATAATAGAAGGCGCGCTCAGCAAAATATCGTTTATAAAACGGACTATGGGTACAAACTTGCTGCCGCGGCCGAATTCCGACATATAGGTGCCCGCCAGAATCCCGATCGGAGTCCCCAGAACCATCCCCATTACGGTCAGGATCAGACTGCCAATGATCGCGTTGCTCAGCCCCCCTGCACTGCCAGGCCCGGGGGTAATTTCTGTGAACAGGGTCAGATTGATCCAGGGCAAACCATTTTTCAGCAAGGTCCAGAGCAGCCACACCAGCCAGAATAGACCAAACAATGTGGCCATCACTGAAACAGTGAGATTGAACAGATTGATGATTCGACGGCGGGTATAAAGATTCATGGCATAGTCAACTACGCATACCAGTACTGGCAGACATTCGTATCAGTAACAGTCTCGCCAACGCGAGCACGATAAAGGTAATCAGAAACAGAATCAGTCCTAGCTCAATGAGTGCGGCCGGATATAGCTTTCCTGTCGCTTCGGTAAACTGGTTTGCAAGGGAAGACGAAATCGTACTCCCGGGCATGAACAGCGATTCATGGATTCGCTGCGCATTTCCAATGACGAAGGTGACCGCCATGGTTTCACCCAGCGCGCGCCCCAGCCCTAACATAATACCACCGACCACACCGACGCGAGTATAAGGCAGCACCACGCCCCAGACCACTTCCCAGGTGGTAGCACCTAGCCCATAAGCTGATTCTTTCAGCACTGTGGGCACAACTTCAAACACATCACGCATCACAGATGCGATGAATGGAATAATCATTATCGCCAGAATCAGGCCAGCAGCGAACATACCTATACCCATCGGGGGCCCCTGAAACAAGGGCCCTATCAGGGGCCAGTCACCAAGATTATCAGTGACCCAGGGTTGTACATAGTCGGCAAAAACAGGCGCAAAAACGAACAGGCCCCACATACCATAAATGATGCTGGGAATCGCCGCCAGCAATTCAATCGCCGTTCCGATCGGACGTTTCAGCCAGCCAGGTGCCAGCTGCGTGATGAAAAGTGCGATGCCGAAACTCACCGGCACGGCGATTATCAATGCAATCACGGAAGACACCAGGGTTCCATATATGGAAACCAGAGCGCCGAAATGCTCTGTCGTCGGGTTCCATTCGGAACTTAGCAGAAAGCCAAAACCAAACTTTTTCATCGCAGGCATCGCCCCAATGATCAGGCTGACCAAAATAGCGATCACACTGGAAAATACCAACAATGCTGACAGATAAGTGGAACCACGGAACAGTTTATCCACCCACGCTCCGCGTCTAATTCCTGCGTGCTGGGTATTTTTCGAAGTTGCCTGTTTTAGCATTGTATTCATGATTTTATGGTAGACAAAAAGCGGAGGAGCCGTCGATGACGGCCCCTCCTCACCCGAATCGTACTCATTCGAAGTGTACAGCAATCAAGCTAGATTTATTACTGCTTCATGCTCATTTTCCAGACAGGATTACCAGACGTATCCTTGATGCTCTTCGCCCATTCCTTTTCTACCATGCGTGCAACGCTGCTCGGCATCGGCACGTAGGCCAGTTCTTCAGCCAGCTTGCTGCCATGGTTATAGCTCCAGTCAAAGAATTTCAGCACGGCTTCACCTGTCGCAGGCTTGTCCTGTGTCGTATGCACCAGCACAAAGGTCGCACCGGTGATCGGCCAGCTATCCTTGCCAGGCTGGTTAGTCAGCACCATGTAGAAGCCAGGAGCATGCGACCAGTCAGCATGGGAAGCCGCTGCCTGGAAGTTTTTGGCGGTCGGTGAAACAAAGCGACCCTCACGGTTTTTCAGCTTGGCATAAGTCATATGGTTCTGCATCACATAAGCATACTCAACGTAACCAATGGAGCCTTTGATACGATTAACGTAAGACGCAACACCCGGGTTACCCTTGCCACCAACACCGGCCGGCCAGGCGACAGACGTGTTGTTACCGAGCTTGCTGGCCCATGCCTTGCTGACCTTGGTCAGGTAGTTGGTAAAGATCCAGGTGGTACCCGAAGCATCAGAACGATGAACCACAGTAATGGAAGAAGAAGGCAGTTTCAGGCCTTTATTTAGCGCTTCTATGCGTGAATCATTCCATTTCGTGATTTCGCCCATGTAGATTTCAGCAAGCACGTTGGCGCTAAGTTTCAGTTCACCAGCTTTGATACCAGGAAGGTTAACCACGGGTATCACACCACCCATTGCCATGGGGAACTGCATCATGCCCTGAGATTTCAGCACATCAGCCTTCAAAGGTGCATCAGAAGCGCCAAAGTCCACTGTTTTGGCCTCGATCTGTTTGATACCACCACCCGAGCCAATAGACTGGTAGTTCATTTTTACACCGGTCTTGTGGTTATAGGATTCTGCCCACTTGGAATAAATCGGGTAAGCGAATGAAGAACCGGCACCGGATATTTCAGAAACACCGGAAGCGGAGGCAACACCTGACAACGCCATAGATAGCATGGCTGCGCCGACGAAAGCCTGTTTAATAAATCGTTGATACATTAGTTTGACTCCTGAGGATTGATAACTAATAACATTTAGGTACAAAAATTCTCGCTGGACTAAACGCGGTTCAGCATGGCGAAGAAATTTAACAGTGAAATATGACCGTATTATGACAATTTGGCGTCATTGGTCATAAATCCGCCTGTTTGTTGTAACAATCATGTCGACAGCTACCGGCTGAAAACCGCCAGGCTATTGTTTACAATCCTAAGTCATTGAAATAAATGATATTGTCAAAATCAGTAAGCGCCGCGAGCATCCCCTCGCATCAATTGTATGCGCCGCAGTCACTGCCCCGGTCGCCTGAAACCTTTGCGCGCGCGTTCAACCTGGGCCCTGACCACGCAGCCTTCGGCATGGTCGTTGATCAGCCCCATCGCCTGCATAAACGCATACGCCGTGGTGGGTCCGACAAATTTCCAGCCCATTTTCTTCAAATCCTTCGACAGCGCAATCGACTCCGCAGAGGTCGACACGGTCTGCGGCTTAGCCAGCTGTTTTTTGGCCGGCTCATATGACCAGAAAAATGCGGCCAGCGAACCTTCCTCCTTAATCAGCTCTTTTGCTCGTCGCGCATTATTGATCACCGCTTCGATCTTGCCACGATGTCGAACAATGCCCTCGTCCTTGAGCAGACGCGTCACATCACGCTCGCTGAAACGCGCAATCTTGTTAAAATCAAAACCACGAAAAGCCGCACGAAAGTTCTCGCGCTTGGCAAGAATAGTACGCCAGCTCAATCCTGACTGAAAGCCTTCCAGGCTCAGTTTTTCGAACAAACGAAAATCATCATCGACAGGAAAACCCCACTCGGTATCGTGGTAGGCCAGGTACTCGGGGGTCACACTGCACCATTGACAGCGTGCTTTGCCATCCGGGCCTTTAACAGTCTTGCTCATGCATCAATCTCTCTCAGGCTCAGTTGTGAGAACACTTTAGTGGCACGATGAACATCGAAGCATCTCCCTGTTATTTTGAGTATTTCAGCCATCGTATTGTTAAGGCCTATTTTGCTCGAACACGCCTTCACAATCCATAGCCCTGGCAATACGGAAAAAGTCGGCTTGTGGTACCTTGACCTGACCAAAGCGAAAAGCAGCGCCCCAGTGCGTCTTATTTTTGATAAATGACAGCGACTCGATCAGTGGCCTGATGGACGCTTCCTGACACTCAAAAAACCGTACGTCAATGCGATAGGGTTTGAAGTCGGGACTCATTTCAACCTGGTAGATATCGCCAGTAGTGATCACTCCAATCGCGGTAAATTGCTGCAAGGGCTCACCATCTGGATATTCTGTACGTGGCGAGTACATCACCAGGCCGTCGCCCGCGTGTAATCGCTGCAGCGGCGCTTTTTTGCCATGATTAAGCTGAATGAAGCCGCCCTTCACGCCTGTTTGCACATGCGCACGAGATACAACGCCTATCCAGTAATTTTGTGATGTCATGATGAGATTTCGTCCTTACACTCAAGCCGTGAAAAAAATCAGGGCACCAGGCAGTGCCCATTTACTAACCCAGAATCTGCGGATTCAGTTGCCAGACCGAATAATTAAGTACTGATGCGAAACTCACCCAGAGCAGATAAGGAATAAGCAGCGCTCCCGCCAGCGGTCGAACACGCCAGAAATAAAAAAGCGTGGCTGCAATAAAAAACCACAATACCATAACGTCAGCGAACGCCAGAGCACCGCGGTGCCAGGCAAAGAATAGCCAGCTCCATAATGCGTTAAGGGCAAGCTGCAATAGAAATAATGTGAGTGCCCGTCGATGGGCGCGAAATCCGCCAGAACGCCATACCAGCCAGGCAGCGATGGCCATCAAAACATAGAGCGTCGTCCACACCGGACCAAAAACGCCCGCCGGTGGCGCCCATGCAGGCTGCACAAGCTGGCCGTAGAAAGATTTGGCGTGGATGGAAGCCACGGCACCCACAGCAGAAGCCGCAAAGCTCACCAGCAGCCAGACAATTAATCCCTGGATTTGTTTTTGCTTTGACAGTGACGACATCTGAATCTCCAGTGATTGCCGAGTTATTAAATGCTCAGACGCGAGCTTTACTTTATTTAAATTTAACCGGGCTTTGTGGCTTTGTATCGACACTGAGCGTAAAAATATCCGGCCTTGAATAATGCCCGGTAATATCGAGGTCTCGTTTAGATCTGGCAACACTCGTTGCATCCACATCTGCGAAAAGAATACCTTTTTCCTGATGCATCGGACCGGCCACAACCTCACCACCCGGCGCAACCACTGCCGAATCACCTGGATTAATCCATTCTTCATCCGCAGGATACAAAGTATCTCTGTCCGGAAAATCAGCAGGAATATCGCTGTTGGTAAGCGCAACGCCGCTTGATATCACCCAGCAACGACCCTCGCGCGCGATATGTTGCATGGTTCCCAGCCAGCCATCACCGCTGTCGTATGTAGGTGCCACATAGAGTTCGACACCCTGCGAATACAGGGTGTATCTCGCCAGCGGCATGTAATTTTCCCAGCATATCAGCGTTCCGACTCTGCCCACCGGGGTATCGACAACGTTCAGCCCGGAGCCATCACCAAAGCCCCAGACCATGCGTTCGGGATTGGTTGGCATTAACTTGCGATGACGATTAAGAATATTTCCATCCACACCAATAATGACAGCCGTGTTGTAAAGCGTGGACATGCTTAATTGACCATCGCGCTCGTTCAAACCGCAGACAATCGTGAGTTTGTTTTTTTTCGCCGCATCACAAAGCGGTGCGAGATCACCGGCATCAATATCAACCGCGCTATCCAGTAAACGCGCATGAAGTTCATCACTTACGCCCCAGTCACCACCCGGACGCAAACGCCAGATCCATGCCGGGTAAGCAGAAATATACGCTTCAGGAAATATAACCAGTTCAGCACCGGCGGATGCAGCCTGCTCGATTAGTTGCAAAGCTTTATCAATGGTTTTTTCTCGATTGAGTAAAACCGGAGATTCCTGGATGATGGCTATTTTGGTCATTTCGGCATCTCTCCTGTTAGAAGAACTTTTGCTTCAAATATTTAAGCCACAACAGGCCGATACTAAATCTTTACGCGCCTTGCCCGATCGTTATTAGCGATACCCGTTTTGACTTAACATGATTTAACCATAAACTCATATTGTTATTCAGCAGCGACAAACAAAACACTGAAAAGCGACCAGTCAGCGCCCTATCAGCTGCTCAAACTCATCGGAAGGAACCGGCCGTGAGAACAGATACCCCTGTGCATAATCGCATTCAGCATCTGCCAGAAAACGCCGTTG
>CAYRNH010000134.1:0-7183 GCA_964425515.1 uncultured Thiotrichaceae bacterium
GATAGCATCACCGAACCGCTGTACACTACGCTGGATGCGCTGAACTGTCTTGAGCAGTTTGGTCGCAAAGCCACTTACGATATGGCTCTGGAAATCGCGCCCGGTATTCGCGCCACATTTCTGGATGCGGGTCATATTCTTGGGTCTGCCAGTATTCTTCTCGAGCTGGAGGAGGATGGTCGTTCGCACCGCCTGCTGTTTTCTGGCGACCTTGGCTACAGTGGACGCGCGATTCTGCGTAATCCAGCTATTCCACCTGCGGTGGATACGGTGGTGATGGAAACGACCTACGGAGATCGTTTGCACAAACAACTGCAGCCGTCCATCGACGAGCTTTACGATGTGATCAATGAGACCATAGGTCGTGGCGGTAACGTTATTATTCCAACCTTTGCACTGGAGCGCGCCCAGGAAATTCTGTATTACATGCGTGAAGGTGTCGAAAGTCGCAGTATTGAACATTACATCAATGTATTTCTGGATTCACCGATGGCCATTTCCGCGACGCAGATATTTGAGCGACATCCAGAGTGTTTCGATGCGGAGACGTTTAGTCTGTCTCACAGTGGTGATCCGTTTAATTTACCGGGCCTGCATTTTACCCGCGAAACCGCTGACTCCATGGCAATTAACAATATTGATGGTGGAGCAGTGATCATGGCGGGTTCGGGTATGTGTACTGGTGGACGAGTGCGTCACCATCTGAAACACAATCTCTGGAACAAGCGTAATAGCATCGTGTTTGTCGGTTATGCCGCACAGGGTACCCTGGCGCGGCGAATTATCGATGGCGCAGAAACGGTGCGTATATTTAGCGAAGAAATACCGGTGCGCGCCAGCATTCATACCATTGGTGGCTTCTCAGCACATGCCGATCAGGCAGAGTTGTTAGCCTGGCACGCGCACACAGGCAACCCTGAAACCACATTTCTTGTTCATGGTGAAGAAGACAGTATGCATGCCTTTGAGAAAAAGCTAAAAAATACCAACGTGAAAATACCAGCCCTGCACGAGAGTTACGACCTGTAGAACAGTAAAGTTTCATTCTATGTGTCAATAGTGCGCGATCAGAAATAATCGCAGATCCAGCCTGTGGCGTGACCCGTATATTACACGCGGTAACAAATATGTTTATACGGTACTTATAAGCGCCAGTTCTCTGGCGGCAGTGCGCATATCAGTTTCGCTAACCACACCAGTCAGTACACGTTCACCGAAAACAAAGCTGGGCACACTTTGTATCTGGTGTGCTCGTGCAGTACTGAAATTTTGTTGCAAGCGTTGCTGGTGTGCTGGATTGTTCCAGGCATCTTCGAGAATTTTGTCATCGATACCGCAGTCATATGCAATGTTGCGCAGGACTTCGCGGTCCCCAATGTTTTTGTCATCGACGAAAAAGGCGCTGAACAGTGCTTCATGTAATTTGTAGAATATATCGCGACCGCAGGATTTTGCCGCTTCTCCCAGCAGCAGGGCATCTTTTGAATTGGTGGTGAAGAGATGTTCGGACAAAGGGATGTTTTCTTCAGCAGCGACGCGCTTCAGATTTAGCATGAGCTGGTTCCAGTATTCTGAAGGATAATCAAGCGAGCTGACGGGTTCACCTTCGGCCGAGTTTTCCGGGTGTATTTCCAGAAAGCACCAGTTGATTTTTAAATCGTAACTGTCGGTCAGCCGCATTAAACGATGATGGCCGACATAGCAGAACGGACAGATGTAGTCACTGAACACAGATATTTTTAGTTCTGGTAAAGACATGCCTTGCACCGCTAAGATAGTCTGATACATGCAAAAGATACTGTACATCATCATACTCCCAACGCTGATTTACAGCCAGTTTGCGAGGGCGGAGTTCCAGTTGCCGAAAATGGAATGGGAGATAGGTGCAGCGCTTGCTGCATTGCAGATTCCGTTGTATCCGGGCTCGGCAGATCACAGGCAATACCTGTTGCCGCTACCTTATGTCAAAGTGCACTCTGAATTCCTCGATATCGACGAAGGTATTCGCGCCAGATTATTTGGTACTACCGATGTGCGATTGAGTATGAGTGCGGACCTGGGTGTGCCGGTGAGGAGCCAGGACAGTTTGGTGCGCAAAGGCATGCCGAATCTTGATACGGTATTTCAGTTAGGACCTTTGTTCGAAATGACACTGGCGGGTAGTCGTGATAGTGCATGGGAGCTGCGTTTTGAGTTACCTGCACGGTTTGCATTCGCGACTGATGTCAAAACGGTGCACAGCCTTGGCTGGATTTATGAGCCTCGCTTTAGCTATCAGACACGCCGTTCATCCAATGCCGGTTTTCAATGGAAGCTTACAGCCGGACTGCGTTATGCGAGTGAAACCTATAATGGCTATTACTATGATGTGCCACCTGTATTTGCCATTGCAACACGCCCACAATTTACCTCGGGCAGTGGTTACGGGGGCAGTTTCGCCGACGTGATCGCTTCCTGGCGCGAGGACGAACTCATTTACTGGAGTTATCTGCGTTATCAGAATTTATCGGGCGCTGTGTTTGCAAACAGTCCTCTGGTGGAGCAGAAAAACTATTATTTTCTGGGCGTGGGTGTTACCTGGATATTCGCGCATAGTTTATGAGGGCCTGTGCGCCGCTAGATTAAGTGCTCAGATCTGCAGATGTCAGTTTGTCCCCACGCATAGGATGACACATAAAATGACCCTGAATCTGGTCACAGCCAAGATCCTTGAGAAGTTTGTACTCATCACTGTGCTCGATACATTCCGCGATGGTTTTGATACCCAGATCCGAGGCCAGTGAAATAAGATGTTTGATAATGATTTCACTGCGTGGTGACTGAATCAGGTTATGAACCAGAGTGCGGTCAATGATGATGCTGCTCACAGGCAATTCGAACAGATTGATCAAAGGCGATTGCCCGCTGCCGAAATCATCCAGACAGATTTCAGCACCCAGGTTAGTCAGGGTGGTGCAGAAAGCCTTGGCTTTTCTGATGTCGTGAGAATGGGTACTGACAGTGATTTCGATAAGAAAATCAGAGAGTGAAAGCTGATATTGTTCGCACAGCTCGATGAGTTTCTGTGAAAAATACATACTCTCGCTGGAAAGCACCGAGATATTGACCGCCAGTTTAATCGAACTATCCAGATGTTCGCGAAGCCAGACCATGTCTTTGCAGCATTGCTCGAACACCCAGATATCCAGCGGGTAAATCAGGCCGTGTTTTTCTGCAGCTGGGATGAAGGTTTCGGGGTAGAGCAGGCCTACGTCAGGACGTTGCCAGCGCACCAGTGCTTCCAGCACTTCGGCTTTTCCGGTGAGTGATTTGTAGCGAGGCTGGTAGTGCAGGCACAGTTCATCCTGATTGATTGCATTGGCCAGATTGCTTAGAAAAGTTTTATCATCCTCGTCAGTAGCGCCAGAAGTTGACTGCTGACTTAAAAAAAAATCTTTTGGTTTCATGATGATACCTTGTTTCTTCTAAAAACACTGGTCCATCCGTGCACCTGGAATCTGGTTGGATCAAATCCTTCTGCACATGCGATACCTTTCTATCTGATCATCCTAGCATTGAAGGTGAGTTCTGCAAACATGGAAGTGTCGATATTTTTGCCGTTTTGTGTCATTTCTGAGTGATTTGTGATTAGTCGGGTCTGATCGCCCAACGGCCGCTGCCCAGAAACATGACCGCAACAGCGCTGAACAGATAAAAACCCTGAAGTTCGAGCTGCCAGCCTCCGCTGTGACCGAGGCTGAAAATCTGCGACATATGGAACAGGCCGAAAGCGAACAGCATGTTGATTACGATCATGATCGCGCCGTAGCGGCAATACACGCCCGCAATCACCATCAAAGGCGCTATCAGCTCCCCGATATAAACTGCGTAGGCGATGAAAGCTGGCAGCCCATCGGCTTTTAAATGATTGCCGATCATGGTAACTATCTCGGTATGCTGTAGTTTTGCATAACCGTGAAACAGGATAAGCACGCCAAGACTGAGTCGAATCACCAGCTTGCCGAGGTTGTCGTTCTGTAGCGTCGAGATCATGATGAATTCCTTTGTGATGTAGTATTCAGCTCAGTATCAATTTAAAAGCAATGGCCAGTAAAAACAACGAGAAAATCCGTTTCAGGGTGAGCTCGGGCAACCGATGCGCCAGTTTTGCGCCCACTGGCGCGAAAATAAAGCTGGTCGCAATAATCGAGATAAAGGCCGTCAGATGAACATAACCCAGAGTAAGTTCCGTATGGCCGTCGATTGTAAAGCTCTGGTGCCAGCCGCTGTATATGTAGGCGGCAGTGCCGGCGAGAGCGATTGGCAGGCCCACTGCGGCCGAGGTAGCTACCGCCTTGCGCATGGGGATGCCGTGCCAGAGCAGGAATGGCACGGTCAGGCTGCCGCCGCCGATGCCGACCAGAGCGGAAATGAGGCCGATCACACCACCGCCCAGACTGACACGGGTGGTACTGACCTGATCGCTACGCTGGGCGGGTTTGTACTGGCTCAGCATATAGCCAGCCACCAGCAATTCAAAAGCACCGAACATCGGTTTTAATATTTCGCTGGAAATGCGCGCAGCCAGCAGGCCGCCCAGCCAGGCGCCGATTAAAATGCCGGGGGTGAACTTCATCACCAGCGGCCAGAGTACGGCCCGGTGCCGATGGTGGGCGCGGGTCGATGAAATCGAGGTAATGACGATGGTGGCCAGTGATGTCGCCAGTGCCAGATGCATCAGCGTCTGGCCGGGGAAACCCTGCGCCGAGAACACAAAGTACAGTACCGGTACGATAATCAGGCCGCCTCCAACCCCGAACAGGCCGCTGACAGTGCCGACACAAATGCCGGTGACCAGATAGAGTATCAGGCTGTAATAATCAGGCACGCGTGGCAGCGTAGAGCTGCTCTAGCAGGTCGCAGTTCAGCAGGGTATTACCATAGACATTGCCCGCCAGCACTTCAAACGGCTGTTCCGGCTCGCCCATCTGGTCGAGCACCAGCGCGGCCCCGCTGAAATCATGATCGTGGGTGTAGTCATTGGTGGTGATGATGGTGGTGAGCGCGGCTCCCTGGGCTGACCGTATACCATTGCCCGAGTCTTCAAACGCCAGGCAGTCATTCGCAGCCAGCTGCATCTTTTCCAGTGCATAGGTATAGATATCAGGCGCGGGTTTTTTGGCCGGCACCACGTCGCCGGCCGCAATGACCTCGAACCAGTCGATGGCTGCTTTGCCCAGCGTGTGTTCGAGCAGGCTGGTGACGTTTTCCGGTGTGGTCGTGGTGGCGATGGCAAGACGCAGCTTGCGCACCCGCGCCTCTTCCAGCAGACGTTTCACGCCCGGGCGCAGAGGAATCGCGCCGCTGGCCAGAAGCTCGGTGTAATGCCGGGTTTTTGCCTTGTGTAGTTCCGGGATCAGCTCGTCCATGCGCTGTTTGAAATCATCAGAGATGTTCTGGGCTTCGGGAAAATGCTCGTAGTAATATCGCATGCGTTCCTTGCCGCCGGTGACCGCCAGCAATTGGCCGTAGGTGTCGATGTCCCAGTGCCAGTTAATGCCGAATTCATCAAACGCAGCGTTGAAAGCTACGCGGTGACCATCACGCTCGGTGTCAGCGAGGGTGCCGTCAACATCAAAGATAAGAGCCTGTAAGTTGCTTGAGTTCATGGCGACGCATTGTAGCAAATCAGATAAGCTTTATTCAGCGTAAAATGCAGGGGGAACTCATACCGTTTCCGGGGTCAATAAGCCTTTGTGTGCAGGACTGTTTTAGCCAGGCGCCAATTTGCCGGCGAATACTGTCAGGTGCTTTCTCTCAATGAGTTAGGCTCTGGTGTTCTTCTGTTTTCCATACTGACAGTGAGTTTTTTGTGAACTGGTCTTTTGTTTTCAGGATTGCCAAACAACATCGACGCACGCTGGTGCTGGCGAATGTGATTGCTATCATTTCGGCGTTGCTCAGTGTTCCGGTTCCATTGTTAATGCCGTTGTTGGTCGATGAAGTCCTGCTCGGGAAATCCGGACCGATTGTGCGATTTGTCGACAGGATATTTCCAGTAGCCTGGCATGGGCCAGTGCTGGTGATTTGCGCGGTGGTGCTGGCATCAATGTTATTGCGTTTTTTGTCGATGGCGTTTGCGGTCTGGCAGACACGCGAGTTCACCATTGTTGCCAAAGATATCAGCTATCGTATACGCAAGCGTCTGTTGTCTCATTTGCAGGAAATTTCCATGGCCGAATACGAAGTCATGGGCTCGGGTGCGGTGTCTTCGCATTTTGTCACAGACGTAAACGCGATAGATGAATTTATCGGCAGCACCCTGAGTAAATTCATTGTTTCGGTGTTAACTGTCACTGGTATCGCCGGGGTGTTGTTGTGGATGAACTGGCAGCTCGCGCTGTTTATTTTGCTGATGAATCCTGTGGTGATTTATTTCACCATGGTGATGGGTAAAAAAGTAAAAAAATTAAAACGCAATGAGAACAGTGCTTTTGAACTGTTTCAGCAATCATTGACCGAAACTCTGGACGCCATCCATCAAATTCGTGCGAGTAATCGCGAAGATCATTATTTCCAGCGAGTTCAGGGGCGTGCATTGCACCTGAGAAAGCACATGACCGCTTTTGGCTGGAAAAGCGACGCAGCAAACCGGTTTTCATTTTTTATTTTCCTGATGGGCTTTGAGCTGTTTCGTGCAACCAGCATGGTGCTGGTGGTGTTTACCAGTCTGAGCGTTGGTGAAATGTTTGCGGTTTATGCTTACCTCTGGTTTATGATGTCGCCAGTGCAGGAAATACTCGGGATTCAGTACAGTCTGTACAATGCAAACGCAGCAATGGAGCGCATTAATCGTCTGCTTGAGCGCGAACGCGAACCGGTATACCCGCACGATGAAAACCCGTTTGCCGGCAAACATACGGTGAGTGTTCGTGTCGAAAATCTGAAGTTCGCCTACGCTGATGGTCTCAATGTACTTGACGGCGTTAGTCTCGATATCAAAGCAGGTGAAAAAGTGGCGCTGGTCGGTGCCAGTGGTGGCGGCAAGTCGACGCTGGTGCAGATGTTGCTGGGTTTGTACCCGTCTGGTGAGGGCGATATTTATTTCGATGGAGTGAATATTAAGCACATCGGTTTAGATGTAGTGCGTGAACACGTGGCGACAGTATTGCAGCATCCTGCGATGTTCAACGATACGGTGCGA
>CAYRNH010000135.1:0-4770 GCA_964425515.1 uncultured Thiotrichaceae bacterium
CTTTCATCGCAGCCGGGTTACCCCAGTTAATGATGGAATAGATAATGGCAGGAACCGCCATGCCGCCGATAGCGGCGATGATGGGTAGTACCACGCGCGCGGGTTCCGATAACTCGCCATCGAGAAGCTCACGTTTAACTTCCAGACCAATCAGAAAAAAGAATATCGCCATCAGGCCATCGTTAATCCAGTGCAGCAGCGATTTGGCAATTTGAAAACCGCCAATTCGTATTTCAACCGGCGTTTCCAGTAAGGCATCATAAAGTTCTTTTGCTGGTGAATTGACGACCAGCATCGCCAGCACCGCTGCCAGTAATAGCAGTATGCCGCCGGAGGCTTCGAGGCGTAAAAAATTGCTGATGGACTTTAAAATCATCGGGAGATTTCTCGCTATCCGTGGGTATTGAACATGGCCTCGTGCGCCGACACACGCATCAATGCCTGAACCTTACACTACCAGAAAACACCCTGGATGGGTCAATGTGAGTCGCAATAACTATTTTTTACTGTCGGACTTTGAAAGCCAGAACCACCAGATAATGGCGACGATTAAAACAGCGCCGAACAGATTTATGATTAACATGGGCTATTCCTCTGGTGGTTGTCCGGTATTGATATAACGCAGACGATTGGCATTGCTCACCACGGTGACCGATGACATGGCCATCGCCGCACCCGCAATCATCGGGTTGAGCAATAGCCCCATCACCGGATAGAGAATGCCAGCCGCAATCGGAATACCGAGACCGTTATAAATAAAGGCGCCCAGCAGATTCTGTTTAATATTGCGCACCGTGGCTCTGGAAATAAGAATGGCATCGACAACACTATGCAGCGAGCCGCGCATCATGGTGATGTCCGCGCTTTCTATCGCGACATCGGTGCCGGTGCCGATAGCAAAACCAACGTCGGCAGTGGCCAGTGCCGGGGCATCGTTTATGCCATCGCCCACCATGCCGACAATTTCACCCTGCTGTTGCAGGCGAGAAACCTGGTCGGCTTTTTCGTTGGGCATGACCTCTGCGATCACGGTGTCGATACCGACCGAGCGTGCAACCGCTTCTGCGGTCACCTTGTTATCACCGGTCAATAAAACCACTTTAAGACCGGTCTGTTTGATACGAGCGATCGCTTTTCTGGAGTCCAGTTTAATCGGGTCGGCAATCGTGATAATGGCAGCGGCCTGAGCATCGACAGCGAGATACACCGGGGTTTTGGCTTCGCTCGCCCGCAGCTCGGCTTCTTCGGATAGCGCCTGGATTTGAATACTGTTTTGCTGCATGAATTTTTTGTTGCCCAGTAAAACACGCTGGCCTTTGATGGTTGCCATCACGCCCTGGCCCGACACCGCTTCAAAGTGCTCGGCTTCATCGAGCGCCAGATTACGCTGCTTCGCCGCCTCGATAATAGCAATGCCAAGCGCATGCTCGGAGCCGGTTTCGATGCTGGCGGCAAGACGCAGACATTCATCCTCGGTCATCGGTGCTAATGCCAGTATATCGGTGACCGCAGGCCGGCCTTCGGTCACGGTACCGGTTTTATCAAGCACAATCGTGGTAAGTTTTCCGGCCAGTTGCAGAGCGTCACCATTGCGAATCAGAATGCCCGATTCGGCCGCCTTGCCAACACCGACCATGATCGAAATCGGTGTTGCCAGTCCCAGAGCACACGGGCAGGCGATAATTAATACGCTCATGGTGGCGACCAGGGCGTAACTGAAACTGGCCTGCGGGCCGAAGTTCATCCAGAGCAAAAAGGTGATCACCGCGATGATCAGCACGGTGGGCACAAACACCGAGGCGACTTTATCGACCAGGCGGCCAATCGCAGGTTTGCTTGCCTGTGCTGTGCGCACCATCTCGATGATTTGTGCCAGCGCGGTGTCTTTACCAATGCGCGTGGAGACAAACAAAAACGAACCTGTTTTGTTGATCGAACCTGTGACCACGGTATCGCCGATATTTTTTTTAACTGGCATGGGTTCACCGGTCAGCATGGATTCATCGACGCTGGATGCACCATCAATGAGTTTGCCATCGACCGGTATTTTTTCACCGGGGCGGACTCTTAAGGTTTCCTGAAGACCGACATCTTCGATCGCGACATCGAGTTCCTTGCCATCGCGCACCACGCGCGCGGTTTTGGGTTGCAGACCGATCAGTCGCTTGATGGCATCGGAGGTTCTGCCGCGCGCCTTGCTTTCCAGCGCGGAACCCAGATTGATCAGCGCCAGGATGACAGTCGCGGCCTCGAAGTACACATGTTGCACGGCAGGTGGCAGCCAGTGAGTGAATAACACCACCAGCATGGAAAACACCCAGGCAGCCCCGGTGCCGAGTGCAATCAGGGTATCCATGTTGGCGTTGTGGATGGTGAAGGCTTTCCATGCACCGGTGTAATAGTGGCGACCAGAAAAGATCATCGCTGCCAGCGTAATCAGCCCGATTACAAACCAGAAACCGCGATCGGCGACAGAGCTCAAGCCCGGAAGGATGTGAATCATATCCGCGAGCATCAGCGGAAAACCGACCAGTGCTGCGATCGCAGACTGCTTCATCGACTGGCGGTAGTGCACCATATCCATCTGTTCTTTTTCTGCGACCTGATCGGCGTCACTCGCTGTCAGCTCGGCGGCATCATAGCCTGCGGCTCTGACCGCTGCCACCAGCGTGTCTGGGCTAACATCACCCTTGATGTTGGCGGTGTGTTCGGCGAAATTCACAGCCGATGACACCACGCCGGGTGTGTTGCTCAGCGCGTTTTCGACTGTCGAGACACAGCCCGCACAGCTCATGCCCGAAATCGATAATCGAATACTGTGTTCAGACATGGTTTGATTCCAGTGCTATTGAGCTTCGCTGGCCTTGTAGCCCGCGTCTTCGATTGCCTTGATCAGCTCGGCGGCGGTGACATCACCGGTGACGCTGGCGCTGTTTTGCTCCAGGCTGACGGCAGCAGACTTCACGCCGGCAACAGCGTTCAGGGCTTTGTCTACATTGGATACGCAACCCTGGCATTTCATGCCGGTAATCGCTAATTGATAGTGTTGTTCTGACATATTATTTACCTCGTTTGAGCTGGTTTGAATCATGGTTACATAGTAAGACCATGGCCGGGCCAAAGCGTTATAGAATTCTGGATATTGTTTACAGAATTTAGAACCCGGAGCGCTGCTGGCCGGGGGGCAATTGCGGAGATCAGATCTTGTCCAGTGGACGACGCTGTTTATTGTCCTTGAGTTTTTTGAACGCACTCGGTGTCATGCCGGTGATCTGTTTAAACTGAGCGCTAAGATGTGCCGGGCTGCTATAGCCCAGGCGCCAGGCGATTTCACTCTGGCTGAGTTCATCATAAACCAGTAGCTCCTTGATGCGCTCTACTTTCAGCTGGATAAAATATTTTTCAATGGTAATACCTTCGACCGAGGAGAACAGGTGACTCAAACTGTGATAATCCTGTTTCAGTTGCGTTGCTACATAGTCGGATAGTTTGAAATCCTCCAGCACAGTGTCACCGTTGGTGAGTTCGATTAATGACGTTTTGACGCGCTCGATTAAACCTTGTTTTTTATCACTGATTAGCTCAAAGCCGAGAGGCTCGATTGCCTGCTGGATTTGATCCAGTTCGGTTTTGTTTAAAATCTTATTTTCAAAATCTACTTCACCCATAGATACCAGAGCTGAAGAATAGCCCAGGTTTTCCAGGGTATTTTTAATCACTAGCACGCAGCGGTTGCATACCATGTTTTTGATGTAGAGTTTCATCGACCTTATTTTCTCGATTGCGGGTAGCAGGTTGACATGGTCGTTATCTGTTTTCAATACGCTGCGTTAACAGGCGGTCCAGTTGATTGGCAAATGCCATGCGATCACTCTGGCTCAAGGGTGGCGGGCCGCCGGTGTTGACGCCGCTGGAACGCAGGGTTTCCATAAAATCGCGCATGCTCAGCCGTGCCCTGATGTTATCGGCTGTATAGAGTTCACCACGTGGGCTGAGTGCCAGTGCGCCGCCTGCAATGGCCTCGGCAGCCAGAGGGATATCGCTGGTGATGACCAGATCGCCAGTGCTGAGCCGCTTCACAATTTCATTGTCAGCAACATCAAAGCCAGCGGAGACCAGGACAAATTTGATTCGTGCTGAACGCGGTATCTGCACAGGCTGATTGGCCACCAGGGTCAGGTCTATGCCGGTGCGTTCTGCAGCACGGAACAGGATTTCCTTGATCACTACCGGGCAGGCGTCGGCATCAACCCATATATTCATTAGCGATGATTCACCGAGCTAGCGGGGTTTGACAGGTAGTTCGCCAGGGCAGGGTTGTGAGCAGCAGATGCTCTCTTGCGTGCCTGGATGTCGCTGAACGGACATGTACTCAGACAAAGCCGTTGGCAAGATAGAGACTCACCACTATAGCAAGTAAGCCGACGATGCCATTTACAATCATACCTGCGCCAAGCGTATATCCCGTGGGTATGTCGGTGGGCGGTATCATTTTTAGTATGCGCAGGTGCTGCCATATTGAGAAAAACGCGATCACGGCCGAGAGTAGAACGAATGAAAGTCCGACGAAAAAGGAAAGATGGCGCTGGAACAGATGTAGTTCGTTACGACCTACAATTTCGAGGAACAGGCCAAAGCGCTCAACCACAAAGCCGAACGCCATCAGTGCGATGCTTGTGCGATTCCACGCAAGCAAGGTGCGCTCGGCCGCAAAAAGAACTCTTGGATCATATGTATCTGGCATGATAGCCCTACAATAATAAAAGCTGC
>CAYRNH010000135.1:4870-7152 GCA_964425515.1 uncultured Thiotrichaceae bacterium
CCTCAAAAAAGGCAGCACGGCCTCTGCCGGCGTCCTTGGCGCGGTACATCGCAACATCGGCCTCATGA
This sequence comes from uncultured Thiotrichaceae bacterium, assembly GCA_964425515.1. Taxonomy (GTDB): domain Bacteria; phylum Pseudomonadota; class Gammaproteobacteria; order SZUA-229; family SZUA-229; genus JASBSR01. The sequence continues at coordinate 4,939 of CAYRNH010000135.1, forward strand.
ATTGCGACTTCAGGGTTTAGCTCCTCGAAACCAAGAAGACGTATACCGATACTCGCGCCTACATATATGTCTTGATCGTGGTAGCGAATCGGCTGGCTCACCAGGCTGATCAGCTTGTTTGCGATTCTGGAAATCCTGTCGTGTGCTATTTCTTTATCCTCATCAAGATGGCTTATATATATGAGAAATTCATCACCTCCCAGTCGTGCGACAACGTCTTCGGAGCGGGTAATCGATTTCATGCGTCTGGCGATTTCAATTAACACCTCGTCACCCGCGTCATGACCATATTGATCGTTGACTGGTTTAAATCGGTCTAAATCAAGCAACATGAGTGCACCATACACTTTATGTCTGATAATACCGGCAACAGCTTTTTGCAGATGCTCAGACAGAAGTCGTCGATTCGCCAGCTGAGTTAAAGGATCGATATACGCCAGATGGTTAATTTGAGAGAGCGCTTCATCGCGCTCGTTAACAAAAGGTTTGATGACCCAGAGATAAATCGCAGGTATTGATAGCAGCGCTAATAAAACAGTACCGAGTGCAACTTCTGTGTAGACAGTGATAACGCCAGGAACAATATGAAGCGCCAGCATAATCACGAACTCGACACAAGTGATTATGAAAATAATCCGGATGAGCACCTGCTTGATGGTGAGTGTTTTCACAATCGGATTGCCTGGTATGTCAGTCGCATTTCATACTTGATCTATGGGTAATCCTGGCGCGTCGGTCGAACAAGAATATCGCTGACGTGCACATGGGGTGGCTGCGAAACAATAAAGTGAATCGTGTTGGCTATGTCTTCACCGTACAATAAAGGGCCGAACTTTTCGTTAAAGGTATCCAGCATATCGTCATTGTAACCGGCAACCGCCTGAAAGCCACTGACCACAACGCCCGGTTCAACCAGCGAAACGCGGACACCTTTCGGCCCGATTTCTCGGCGAAGACCTTCGGCCAGTGAGTGTACCGCAAACTTGGAAGCACCATAGACTGCGCTAAAAGGCGAAATATGCCGTCCGACCACCGAGCCGATGATGACAATGTCGGCGGCCGATCGAGGATAAGCGGTTTCCTGTGTGGTGACCATTTTTTGTGCGGCGCGCTGTAGAAGCGCGAGCGTACCGCTGACATTTATTTTTAGCACATCCTCAAATTGCGACAGATCCGCATCCTTGACCGAACCACCAAGACCGCGACCGGCGTTCGCGACCACGATGTCAGCGGCCTTGCCAAAGTGCTCGCTTGCAGAGATAAATAAACGGTCGAGCACAGCATGATCTGCGGCATCGCCTGGTACGCCGCAAAAGGCAGAGCCCAGGGCCTGCTCAAGCGCAGCCAGTTTTTCAGCATTGCGTCCATTACCGACCACGCCATAGCCGGATTCGATGAATTTTCGTGCTGTGGCTTCGCCAATACCGGACGTCGCACCAGTGACGATAGCAATACGTGTAAATTGATCAGACATGACTTTCATCACCTGCAATTATGCATATATATGTAGAAACGAGCATTGAGATGCCGGGCTTAGCTGGCAGGGAATACCTCATTTTTCCCTGCTTTTATCATCGTTCTCGATTTTGTCTTTCGCGCGCCCGAGCCGGTAGGCATCAATCATACCACCCAGCCAGCAAATGGTAATAATGATGGTGACAATGTTCAGTATCTCGGCCTGTGGGCCTGATGACTGTTTCGAAACCAGATCGCTAATAGCGGCCATATCGGGCTGGACTGCGCCGCTCTGGATTTGATCGACAATTTGCATAGATTGTTCGATCGCTTTTGAGAGCAGATAATAAATGCCAGCGCAGGAAATACCGATGAGCACCACACCCGGGAGGTATTTTTTTAGATAAATATGACCGGCGCCAGGAAAAACCAGTGCAGAAAGCAGGGTCGCCTTAGTGGATTTTTTCATAAACAATAACCTTGTAATGCACTGATGTCAGAAGCCTCGGGCTTGAGGTGATTGCGAAACCCGAGTTGTCAATTGATATCAGTATAGGCCGCGAACGCGCTGAATGTAAGCGCGGGTATTTGTTTGATGCTGGGCCACGATTGTGTGAATATCCGCAAGATGTAATTCTATTTGGCTTGCACTTTATGCGTATCCCTGTATCTGGTTTTCTTGTATATGTATTCGCTTAAAAAGCATGTCGTCATAATGGCAATAGCCAAAATAACGCCGAGCCGATTTGAAGAATACTG
>CAYRNH010000136.1:0-7143 GCA_964425515.1 uncultured Thiotrichaceae bacterium
TTGCAGACCGCGCAAGCAATCCGCCAGTTCCTGTTGCAGCGACGAGTGCACGACCATAGAGAGTTTTTTCATGACTGTACCTCCACGCTGTTATCTTTGTTGCCCGCAAGTTTCGGGGCCTTGTTACGTTCAATGTTTTGTTCCAGGCGTTGCTCGCGCTTTTCCTCAAGCCATGTATACAGCGCTGGCAACAGGATCAGCGTCAGCAACGTCGACGTCACCAGGCCGCCGATCACGACAACTGCCAGCGGACGCTGCAACTCGGACCCCGGCCCGGTCGCGGCAAGCAGCGGCAACAGGCCGAAGCTCGCGATGAGCGCGGTCATTAGTACCGGACGCAACCTGCGTTCGGCGCCTTTGCGCACTGCTTCCTGCACCGACAGGCCACCCTGCCGCAACTGGTTGAAGTAGCTGACCATCACCACGCCGTTGAGTACCGCAACACCGAACAGGGTTATGAACCCGACCGACGCCGGCACCGACAGGTACAGGCCCGATGCGTACAGCGCAACGACGCCGCCGATCATTGCGAACGGAATGTTCAGGATAATCAACCCGGCCTGCAACAGGGAGCGGAACGTGGTGAACAACATGACGAACACCAGTACCAGCGAGATCGGCACCACGAGGCCAAGACGCTTGGCTGCACGTTGCTGGTTCTCGAACTGGCCACCGAAGGTCACGTAATAACCCGAAGGCAATTCGATCTTGCTCGCGATGCGTTGACGCGCCTCGTTGACGAAACCGACTACATCGCGCCCCTGCACATTAGCCTGGATGACGACCAGCCGTTTCGCTGACTCGCGTAAGATCTGAACCGGGCCGTCGACTTCGGTCACGTTGGCAAGCGTACCCAGTGGTACTCTGCTGTTATTACCAACCGGTACCAGCAGCTTTCCGATGGCCTCGATCGAGGTACGGTGCTTTTCTTCGTAACGCAATAGCACACCGACACGGCGGCTGTTCTGCAGCACCTCGGTGACTACGCGCCCGCCGACCGAAGTCTCAACCAGCCGGTTAATGTCCTCGACGTTGACACCGTATTTCGAAATCACTTTCTGCTTGATGTCGATTTGCAGGTACTTCTGTCCGGTGATCGTGCCACGGATCACGTCGACCGCGCCATCGATGCCTTTCAACAGTCCCTCGATCTCGGTCGCCTTGCTCTCAAGCACGTCGAGGTCGTCGCCGTACAGCTTGATCGCCATCGCCGAGCGCACGCCGGTCAGCATTTCGGACACGCGCATGTCGATCGGCTGGCTGAACGCGTAATCGACGTTGTCGAAGCGCGCGAGTTTTTCCCGCAGGTTTTCGTGGAACTGTTTCAGCGAAATCTTCCACTCCGAGCGCGGCTTCGTGATCAGGAAGTTGTCGGTCTGGTTCAGTCCCATTGGGTCCATGCGCAGTTCGTCGGCACCGGTGCGCGAAGTTACGCCGATGACTTCCGGCAATTCCATCATTGCCTTCTGAATCGACGCGTCCATCGCGAGTGACTGCTCGAGCGTGATGCTCGGATTTTTTTCCATCAGGATCACGGTATTGCCTTCGTCCATCGTCGGCATGAACTCCCTGCCGATGTGCGGGAACAAGGAAGCGGCGCCAATCAGTGCAATCAATGCCAGACCCACTGCGATCTTGCGCTTACGCAGTGCAAGATCCATCACCGGCAGGTAGACGAATTTCAGCACGCGCATCAATCGTCCGTCGGTTTCACCGGCGTGCTCGCCCGTACCGGAATCACCATCAGCTGGCGAATGGGTTTTCATGAACAGGCTCGCCAGCACCGGGATCACTGTCAGTGACAGCAGCAGCGAACCGAGCAATGCGAACGTGATCGTGATCGCGAGCGGCGCGAACATCTTGCCTTCGAGACCGGTCAGGCTGAACAGCGGCAGGAACACCGCGATGATGATCAGGATGCCGGAAATGACCGGCGCGGAAACTTCCATCACCGCGCGGTACACCAGGTGCAGTCGGCTGACGCCTTGCGGTGCACGGCTGAACTGCGAGTGAATGTTCTCGACCACGACCACAGCGGCATCCACCAGAATACCAATCGCGATCGCGAGGCCGCCGAGCGACATCAGGTTCGCCGATACGCCGAACAGCTTCATCATGATGAAGGTGAACAGCACCGATAATGGCAGGATCAGCGCCACCGTCAGTGCACTGCGGATATCGCCGAGCATGATGAGCAGCACCAGCAGCACCAGCACCACGGCTTCGCCGAGCGCTTTTTCCACCGTCCATACCGCTTTGGTAATCAGTTCGGTACGGTCGTAGAACGGCTCGATGCTGACGCCTTTTGGCAGTAGCGGCTTAAGCGTTTCCAGCGCATCGCGCGCGCCTTCGACCGCGCGCAGGCTATTCGCACCCTTGCGCAGCAACACCAGGCCGGTGACAACTTCGCCTTCGCCATTTGAGGTTACGCCACCATAGCGCGTCATGCTGCCGTTGCGAACTTCGGCGACATCACGCACGTGCACCGGTTTGCCGTAGCGCGTCAGCACGGTTATGTTGCGAATATCCTCGAGATCGTGCAGCTTGCCCAGCGTGCGCACCAGCAGAACCTCGTTATTGCGGTTGATGCGATCACCCCCGGCATTGCGGTTGTTACGCTCGATCGCACGCTCGATATCGGAAAGTGTCACGCCGTGTTCGACCAGTGCATCCGGTTTCACCACGACTTCATAGCTAAGCACCTCACCACCGAGCGAATTAACGTCAGCGACGCCATCGACCTTGCGCAGGTGCGGACGCACCACCCAGTCCTGCAGGCTGCGCAGTTCCTGGTTGCTGTAACCTTCGCCCTTGATGCGGTACATCAATATCTCGCCCAGCGGTGTGGTGATCGGTGCGAGTCCGCCTTCGATACCAGGTGGCAACGAGTCCCATACCTGGTTCAGGCGCTCGTTGACAAGATTGCGCGCGAGATAAATATCCGTGCTGTCATCGAAATCGATGACGATCACACCGAGCGCGTACTTTGTCGTCGAACGTAGAATGGTCTGCCCGGGTATGCCTTGCATTTCCATTTCAATCGGGAACGTTATGCGCTGCTCGACCTCGGACGGCGACATGCCGGGTGCCTTGATGATCACCTGCACCTGCGGTGAGGAGATGTCAGGGAACGCGTCGATCGGCAGGTTTTCGAATGACCAGTACCCCGCCGCGGAAATACCCAGCGTCAGCAGCACGACCATCATGCGTTGTACCAGTGAAAATCTCAGGAGTGCAGCAATCATGTTACCGCCCTCCCGTGTTGTTGGCCGGCTGGTAAGCATCGGCCCCTGTGATCATCGTACCCGCGTACAGCCGAAGATCGGCCAGCTCGGTTCGCGCCCGGTAAAGCAGGTTCAGGTAACTCAACCGAGCCTCGAAGTAGGTATTGTTTGCATCCACCAGGTTCAGCATATTGAGTTCACCACTGGTGAATCCGTTGCGGGTCAGCTCCAGCATTTTCGCCGCCGGGACTAGCACCTTGGTGCGGTATTCTTCTGCCTGTCCAACAACGTGATGCAGATGCTCATAGCTGCGCTGAAGGTTGATCTCCAGATCGCGCCGGATGCGCCCCAGCTCGATGCGTTGCTCGCTGGCACGGTAGTTCGCCTTGCTCACCGCCGCGCTCTTACGACTGTGAAGCGGGATCTGCACGTTAACCATGACGCCGTATACATCCTCGCGGCCACTGGTGAACGTATCCCGAGACCGGAACAGGCTGAGCGTCGGATCCGCGAGCTGGCTGTTGCGTGCCACGTCGACCTGGCGTGTCGCGGCGACCAGTTGCTGCTGCTGGCTCACGAGTTTCGCATGTGAATTCAGCGAGGCAAACAGACTGGCGCGTTCGGGCATGACAGTGACCGGTTTCAGTTCGGTGACAGTCGCGGCGTGGTCGGTTTTGATACCGAGCAGGCGAGCGAACTCGCTCAGTGCTTCGCTGTATCTGCCTTCGGCGCTGCTGGCGGCCTGGCTGGCTTCCTCGCGGATGATTTTCAGGCGCATTTTTTCCAGCGGTGTCAGATAACGCACCACGACACCTTTCGCATTCTTGCGGCTGAGCCGTTCCAGTTCATCAGCCAGTTGCAGCCGCTTTTGTGCGAGGGACACTTCTGCCGCCGCCAGTTGTAACTGGTGAAATACTTTCGCTACGCGGTTTTGCACCAGCAGGGCCTGGTAATCACGTGAATATTCTGTTGCACCGAGCCAGGCTTCCGCCGCCGACTTTTGGTACTTTATGCGCGACAGCGGGATCGGCTGGCTGATGACCACGTCGGTGAGATCATAGCCGCCGCTGTTGTCACTCTTGCCCATTTTGTTATCGACGCGTAGTTCGATACTGGGGTCGGGCCACATTGACGACAGCTTGATATCTTCCTTGCGCGCGCCGATTTCGGCGAGCGATTTTTTCAACTCCGGCGCGGTCAGCATTGCCTGACGCACGCTCGCTTCCAGTGTCCACGGTTGCATTTCCGCTTTCGCGGAGACAGCCACGAACAGCATTATCAGCGCCACGAAGCGTGGTCGCATATAAAATGAATACATGATTCAACTCCAGGTTGCGAAACCCTGTGGTTACACAACCGTATTTCAGCGGGCGGGCCCGCCACTAATTAAAGGTAAAGGGGAAAACTCAGGAGTTGAAAACGGGTGGTGCGCGCAGCGGTGGCGTACCGTGAAATGCGAGACTGGTAAGACGGGGGGGGATTTCGCGTAGACGACCAATACAGTCGAAACGGCTACAGGCAACGATCAGCGTGGCGAGCAGGAATATTGCCGCCAGTACCACGAAGTTGTTGAAACTACTCTTCAGCACCCCGTTGGGGCTGATGTTAACTTCATCGTTGTTTTGGTCAACGGCGAACTTGTCAGCAATGGTGCCGATATGAACCGCTGAAGGTGACTGCTCCATTAAAACCGATTCATCACCTGCGTGGATGTGCAGATCGACGGATGTCATGAACAGCAGCGCACTGATCAGGTACATGATCAGTATTTGTGCCTGGTTCTGTTTACGGAATCGGTTCATGGTTCTATCGTATGGCCAGTATTCAATTATTCAAGTGCACGGCACGAGAAATTCCTTGGTATATTAGTAATACCTAATATTACATGCAACCGGGTCAGATTGCTATCGATTTAACGCCGGGGTACTGCCGGGATAGCTCAGCACGGTGACCCCGAATGCCCCGTACCGCCCGTGGCAGCTTTTGTAAAGAACCACAACCGAAGCTGAAAATCAGGGTGCTTGCGCGGCAGTAAAGCCCGCTGGATCAGTCGAGGTCTGTTTTCACTACGGGTGATAAAAATAGTCAAATAGCGGGGTATTTTTGCTTATAAAGGAGTAAAATTCGCGACCTTTGTTTAAACCGAGCCCTTGCTCAAGAGTATTTTCTGTGACCACCAAACTTCGAAATATCGCCATTATCGCCCACGTTGACCACGGCAAAACCACGCTGGTGGATGAACTGCTGAAACAGTCCGGCACGGTGGATACCCGGGTGGCCATGGATACCTGTGTGATGGATTCCAATGATCAGGAAAAAGAGCGCGGCATCACCATTCTGGCGAAGAATACTGCGATCAAGTGGAATGACTATCGCATCAATATCGTCGACACCCCCGGACACGCCGACTTTGGCGGCGAGGTGGAGCGCGTGCTGTCGATGGTGGATTCGGTGCTGCTGCTGGTCGATGCGCAGGAAGGCCCGATGCCGCAGACCCGCTTTGTCACCCAGAAAGCTTTTGCCATGGGCTTCAAGCCGATCGTGGTCATTAATAAGGTAGACAAACCGGCTGCGCGTCCGCACTGGGCGCTGGATCAGACCTTTGATCTGTTCGACAAGCTGGGCGCGACCGACGAGCAGCTGGATTTTCCTGTGATTTATGCTTCGGGCATCGGCGGTTATGCCGGCCTCGAAGATACCGTGCGCGAGGGTGACATGACGCCGCTGCTGGAAGCGATTGTCGAATTTGTACCGGCACCGGATGTGGATGAAAACGAGCCTTTCCAGATGCAGGTGAGCTCGCTGGATTACAACTCCTATGTAGGTGTTATCGGCATCGGCCGGGTGAAACACGGCAAAGTGAAACGCAACCAGGTACTCACCCTGATCGATCGCAAAGGTAAGGTTCGCACCAACGTGCGTATGCAGCAGGTGCTGGGTTTCCACGGCCTGGAGCGTATCGAAGTGCCTGAAGCCAAAGCCGGTGACATCATCTGTTTTAGCGGTATCGAAGGCCTGAATATTTCGGATACGCTGTGCGACCCGGAACACGTGGTGGCTATGCCTCCATTGTCGGTCGATGAGCCGACCCTGAGCATGATGTTCCAGGTGAACAACGGTCCGCTGGCAGGCAAGGAAGGCAAATTTGTCACTTCAAGAAATATCGGCGATCGTCTTGATCAGGAGCTGATCCACAACGTGGCGCTGCGCGTGCAGCCCGGCGAAACCGGTGACAAATTCCGCGTTTCCGGCCGTGGCGAACTGCATCTTTCGGTGCTGATCGAGAATATGCGTCGCGAAGGTTTTGAGCTCTGCGTGGGTCGTCCCGAAGTGGTGATCAAGGAAATCGATGGTCAGCTTTGCGAGCCATACGAACAGCTGACTGTCGACGTGCCGGAAGAATCGCAGGGCACGGTGATGGAAAAACTGGGCGTGCGTAAAGGTGAACTGAAAAACATGGTGCCCGATGGTCGTGGCCGCGTGCGCCTCGACTACATTATTCCGACCCGCGGTCTGATCGGTTTTCGCACCGAGTTTTTGACCGCGACATCGGGCAATGGCCTGATGTACAACGTGTTCGACAGCTATGGTCCCAAGCTCAACGTCGATATTGGCCAGCGCAGCAAAGGCGTGCTGATCTCCAATGGCGCGGGTAAGGCTCTATCGTTCTCTATCTATAATCTGCAGGAACGCGGCAGCATGTTTTTGTCACACGGTGATATTGTCTATGAAGGCATGCTGGTGGGTATCCACGCGCGCGATAATGACCTGGTGGTCAATCCGCTCAAAGGCAAGCAGCTGACCAATATGCGTTCTTCGGGCGCGGATGAAGCGCTAACATTGACCACGCCAATCAAAATGACGCTGGAACAGGCGCTGGAATTTATCGATGACGATGAACTGGTCGAAGTGACGCCGC
>CAYRNH010000137.1:0-4949 GCA_964425515.1 uncultured Thiotrichaceae bacterium
GGGCATCGAATCCCGCTTCGCCGGAATCGAGCAACATGGCCACTGCAGGCCAGGTTAAACGCCCCGACAGTAAAACCGAAAGATTATCGGGCACACCCTCGGCCAGCATCGCGGCCACCGGCGCGGTAGTGGTTTCAAAACCAGCGGCAAAAAATACCACCGCTTTACCGGGATTTGATTTTGCAATACTCACCGCTTCGGTCGGCGAGGCGATGGGCCTGATATCGGCGCCCTGTGCGCGCGCCTGTTCCAGAGTACGCGCCTGGGTTTTTTTCACATTCACCGGCACCCGCAACATATCGCCGAACGCGAGCAGAATAATATCTTCATTCAGCGCAAGCTGAATCGCTTCGTAGATATCTTCTTCCGGACAGATGCACACCGGGCAACCCGGCCCGGGGATCAGTTCGATTTGACTGGGCAGTGCGCTGCGCAAACCCGCCATGATGATGGAACGCTCGTGGCCGCCACACACGTTCATGATTTTCACGCTACGTTTCAGCGGCAGTGCACGTATCCGATCCAGCCAGTCGCGCGCTGACAATGGCATGATTACTTGCCCTCGGTATGATGAAAGTGCATCTGTCCAAGGTTCAGATGCTGATCACTCTTGTGAGTGTGCGCGTGGAGATGATCGTGCGGCTGGGATTGTAGCGACAGTTTCTGCTCTTCGATCTGATTATCCAGCCAGTCCAGCCAGTCAGCCATGCCTGCACCTGACTTTGAGGATACGTGTATCACCGGTGCTGTGCTGGCAAGATTACGCAAATACTGCTCTGCTTTCTCAGGTTTGAAATCGTCCAGCACCGGCAGCAAATCGGTTTTGCTCAGCAGCATCATGTCGGCACAACGAAACATGACAGGATATTTTGCGGGTTTATCATCACCTTCCGGCACAGACAGCAGGGTCACATTCAACTGCTGGCCAAGATCAAAACTGGCAGGACACACCAGATTACCGACGTTTTCAATAAACACCACATCCAGCTGAGACAGATCGAGCTGATGCAATGCCTGATGAATCATGTGGGCATCGAGATGACAGGCGCTGCCGGTGGTAATCTGAACCGCCTGGACACCGTGTTGACGAATGCGCTCGGCATCGTTCTCGGTTTCAAGATCGCCTTCGATCACCGCAATTCTGAGTTTTTTATCGAGCTGCTGGATGGTTTTTTCGAGCAAGGCGGTTTTGCCCGCGCCTGGTGAAGACATTAAATTGATTGCCAGCACGCCGTGCGCGTTGAAGTGTTCGCGATTGTGCTGTGCAGTATGATCGTTTTCGTGCAGCAGATTATGCAGCACGCTCACCGCTTCGCGACCGCTCTCGGTTTTTTCCAGTCGTCCACCAGCGGAAATCAGGTGCTCATTGCCATGAGTGATGTTACAGCCACATGTGTCACACATCGTATTCTCCTGTCATTGGTATTTAGTGCAGTGCATTTTCCTGAGATGTTTTTGTTTTATCGAGCTCAACACTGATCAGCAATAACTCATCGCCACTGATCAGCTCGGTTCGCCAGTCGCCACAATGGGTGCAAACCAGATGGTTCGCGGTAGCATCCGACTCTTCACCACAGGATGTGCAGCGCACTTTTATCGGTGTGGTACGTATCAGCAGTTCCGCGCCTTCAGCAAGGCTGCCAGCAATAGCAACCGGGTAAGCATTTTTCAACAGGGACTCCTCAACGCCAGAAAGCGGTCCCATTCCAAGTGTAATTGAGACGACACGATGCGCCTGATGTTCCCTCACAATGTCTTCAACCTGCGCCAGCATCGCCTGACATAGAGCAAGTTCGTGCATTATTAATCTGCCGCCAGCATCTGATCGTACAATTCCCAGGCGGTGCGCGCTTCCTGCGGCGTAATTTTCTGTATGGCATAGCCCACGTGCACTACCACAAAATCATCGACCGCCAGTTTGTCGTCCTGCATCATGAACAAGCTGACATCGCGTTCGATGCCTTTGGCCTCACATTTCGCGGTGAAGCCTTCTATACTCTGAATTCGCATTGGTATGCCAAGACACATGGATATTATCCCTTGAATAGTTGTCGCAACAGGAAGACAATCGTCAGTTCGTGTATTTAATATCGAAATACCGATCAGGCCTTTGACCTGTATCAACGAACACCTGTCCCATTATGCTACAAAATAACTGGAATGAAAGGGGTGTGGAATGAAGGATCAGAAAACAGTAATACTCGGTATCGGTAATATACTGCTTGGCGATGAAGGCGCAGGTATTCATGCGCTTGAGTTGCTTCAATCAGAATACCCTAATATACCGGGAATTACCTATGTCGATGGCGGCACCTTAAGTTTTAGCCTGGCCACTTATTTCGAAGACTGCGACAAATTGATCGTTTTCGATGCGGCCGAATTCAAATCCCCCCCTGGAACTATCAGAACCCTGATTGGCGACGCCATGGATGCGTTCCTTGGCGCAGCAAAACGCAGTCCACACGAAGTCGGTCTGCTCGATCTGTTTGACATCGCCCGGCTTACTGGCACTTTGCCAGAAAAACGCGCTCTGATCGGCATCCAGCCCGAAACGACAGACTGGAGTATGGAGCCATCACCGGCCGTTGCTGATGCACTGGATATGGCCGTGACTTCAGCGCTGGGATTACTCCAGATCTGGGACATTGTTAGCCCTGATCAGAAACGCAAACCTTCGGGTTTGCGTAATTTCCATGTGATAAACAGGGGTACTTCTGTCATCAGGCAGGATGATTCATCGAACAGCAAAGGGAGAAAGGCTGTATGAGCCTCAGCAATCAGAATCCAGAACCCGCTTCGCTGTTTAATATTCAGGTGGGTGACGATCTGACCTGGAATGTGCAACCTCTTTTGCACGAAATTAAACACGCGCTTGCTGAACTGATAGCTTCCGGAAAAACACACATCATCGATCTACGCAGCATTCCACTGGCACCGGGCGAAGAAGCAAAAATTATCAGCGCACTTGGTATTGGTGAAGTGCAGGCACAACTGAATGCTATGGGACCCAGTGAAATCACCGAAACTCAATATGCAGGGGTCTGGTTGGTCACACACAGAAACGATGAAAATGAAATCGTGAGTCGTTTTATCGAAATTACACGATTACCAGACATTCTGTCTTCACAAGCAGAAGATATAGAGGATGCCTACGCACAGTTATCTACGAATTTGAGTAAAACTTAAAACAGTATCGAAGCACTAAAAATTTGATATCAGTTTATTGTTTATGGAGACGTATATATGACGACTGATTCTGACGATAAAAACGAAACGTTGGGCGATGTGTTACGCAGCAGAGGTATTTCACGCCGCAGCTTTTTGAAGTTTTGTGCCGCCACCGCCTCGATGATGGCCTTACCGCCCTCGATGGTCCCGGCCATTGCCAGTGCGCTGGAAAAAGCCAGGAGGCCTTCGGTTATCTGGCTGTCGTTTCAGGAGTGCACTGGCTGTACCGAGTCACTCACCCGCTCGTACGCTACGACTATCGAAAGCCTGATTTTTAATACCATCTCACTGGATTATCACCACACTCTGATGGCCGCTTCGGGCGATCATGCCGAAGCCGCACGCAAGGCCGCCATGAAGGAAAACTGGGGCAAGTATCTGCTCATCGTTGATGGCTCTATCCCGACCGGCAATGCGGGCTACTCCACGATTGCGGGCATCAGCAATCTGGATATGTTTTTAGAGACCGCCGCAGGCGCGGCCGCGATCATTTCGATGGGCACCTGCGCCGCTTTCGGCGGCATTCCGCACGCAAAACCCAATCCAACCAGTGCCTATTCAGTATACGAAATCATCAAAAGATACGGCGGCTCCAAACTGGATGGCATTACTTCGGCCACCATGAAAAAACCCGGTGCAGGTTCAATCTCAAGCAAACCTGTTATCAGCGTATCAGGCTGTCCACCCATTCCAGCGGTGATCACTGGCGTGCTCACACAGTTCCTGACCTTTGGTAAAGTGCCTGAACTCGACCACCTTGGTCGTCCGCTCGCTTTTTATGGCCAGAGTATTCACGATCGCTGCTACCGCCGCCCGTTTTATGACAAAGGCCTGTTCGCCGAAACTTTTGACGATGAAGGTGCAAAAAAAGGCTGGTGTCTGTACAAGCTCGGCTGCAAGGGCCCGACCACCTACAATGCCTGCGCCACAACCAAATGGAATAACGGCACCAGCTTCCCGATCGAATCCGGACACCCCTGCCTGGGTTGTTCAGAGCCCGAATTCTGGGACGGCGGTGGTTTTTATAAAGCCCTGTCGATACCCACAGAGAACATCACTAAGACAGCCATCTATACAGCTGCAGGTGCTGCAGCCGCAGGTGTTGCCCTGGGCGCTATGAATCGCGCAAAGAAAAAAGCGAGCACTGCAGCGCATAGCAAAACCACGATAGACGATCTTAAAAAGTAGTCAGTACATTTATAATGAGGCATACGCATCATGAATGAAATAGAACTCCTCGCATGGGTTCGCGGACCAGCATTTCAGATCGCCAGCATTATTTTTGTCGCGGGCATCGTGATCAGAATCATCGAAATCCTGATGCTCGGACGCAAAACCAATCTTGCCGAAGCTAAAGGTTCCGCAACCCTCGGCGGTTTCAGAACTATGGTGACCCGATCCTTTCCTCATAAAACCACGATGCAGCGATCCGCTTTCAGAATTGTCGCCGGATACATATTTCATATCGGTTTATTTGTTACCATCTTTTTGTTTGCCCCGCATATTCTTGTGTTTGAATCTATTAGCAGTCTGAGCTGGCCGTCATTACCCACAGAAATCGTCGATGCTTTTGCGGTGGTTACCATCATTACGCTGTTTCTGGTGATAATAGAGCGTTACCGAAACCCGGTGTTACGTTATCTAAGTAATAGCGAAGATATTCTGGCCTGGCTGATCACCATCCTGCGCCGGGAATATGCCCGCACCTTTGAGCGGAAAGT
>CAYRNH010000137.1:4959-6990 GCA_964425515.1 uncultured Thiotrichaceae bacterium
CTATATTGCATTTCATCGTATTGGCACGACCGCACCCACGCTAATATCAATACACATTCTCAGCGTCGAGTTATTTATGATAGTTTTCCCGTTCACCAAACTGATGCACACGTTTACACTGTTTTTTGCACGCTGGTATAACGGCGCAATTTCAGGTTATCGAGGTGTACAGTCATGAGCGCTTCACTGGAAAAAGGAATCAATGTTCTAAAAGAGCAGATCGATTCGAGTGTGGCTGCATTTTTCAGCAGTTGCGTGCACTGCGGTATGTGTGCAGATGCCTGTCTGTTCTATACCGAAACCGGCGACCCTTCTCGTATCCCGATCAACAAGGCAGAACCGCTGCGTCGCATCTGGAAATCTGAATACACCCTGATGGGTCGCATAGGGAAATTATTCGGCCTGACCAAAAAAGTCGATGAAAAGCTGCTTACAGACTGGGAAACCCTGGTATACGATAACTGCACATTATGCGGGCGTTGCTCCATGGTCTGCCCGGTAGGCAACGACATCGCCCTGATGATACGCAAAACTCGCGAAGGCATGGCCGCCGCAGGACACGCGCCCGATGGTTTAATTGGTGCATCGCAACGTGCTGTCACAATCGGTAGCCCCATGGGGGTGAAATGGCCCGCTCTGCAGGCACAGATCAAACACACCGAAGAAAATACCGGATTAAAAATTCCTGTCGATGTTGAAGGTGCAGAACACATGCTGCTGTTATCATCGATGGAAATCATGAATTTCCCTGAATTCATCGGAGCGGTATCAAAAATCTTCGACAAGGCAGGCGCCAGCTGGACAATTTCATCAGAAGCATTCGAAGCTACCAATAGCGGTATCCAGATTGGCGTTTCAGATATCGCCGCAGAACTGGTGCAACGCATCGTCGATGCCGCTGAAAAACTGAAAGTGAAAACCGTGATCAGCCCCGAGTGCGGCCATGCCTATATGGCAATCCGCTGGGAAGGCCCCAATCTGGTTGGCAAAGCATTTAACTTCAAGGTGCGCCATATTCTCGAAGTGCTCGACGAGTTCCGCAAAGATGGTCGTTTAAAGATTACCGGAAAAGAAACACAACGCCTGACCTACCATGATCCCTGCCAGATTTCGCGTCGTGGCGGTGTGATTGAACAGCCGCGCAATTTAATCAATCTGTTCGCCAGTAACTTCGTCGAAATGGAGGATGCAGGAAAAATGAACTGGTGCTGTGGCGCGGGTGGTGGCGTGAGTGCGAATGAGCGCGCCGATGAAATCCGACTCAAGGTGTTTCAACGTAAAAAAACCCAGCTCGATCAGATCAAACCTGATGCAATTATCAGCGCCTGTTCGAACTGCCGTATCTATCTTGAAGATGCGCTGGAAGAGTATGGCATGGATATACCATTAATGAGTTTGACTGAAACCTTGGCCGAGCATCTGTCTGAAGAATAATGGTTGAATCTTTAATGTCTGAAAGAAAACATACTGGAGCAAAGTGAGATGAGCCAGATAAGCAATGACAAAGAATTCAAACAGGCGCTGCAGGGCCTGGATGCTACCCAGCAAAGAGTGCTCGCGGCTTTGTTTGTTGAACATGTTCTTCCATTAAGTAAAGATGAACGCTTAAGCCACGTGATCAAATCCGCGAAGGATAAAAATGCTTCTCAAGATGAACTTTCAGATGCTTTAAGAACCGCAAAAGCGGCAACCACCGAAAGCTGCGCGCGTTGCGGTGCCGAAGGCAACTGGACAGATCAGGCGGGCTATTTTGTTGCTCGTGCGGCGATTGCTGCAGTCACGCCAGAAGCGCAGTCTCAATCTAATCCGGCATGGCAGGCGGCGATGAGCAGCAGGATGGCCCAGACAAGCATCCAGATTGATACCGAATCCAGTGAACCATCAGAAAATCCTGAAAATGAGTGGCAGTACAGTGTGCTGTCCAATTATTTAAAGCCATAAGCGAAATTCATAAGAAGAGAGACATACCATGAGCGAAACCGGCGGAAACGAAAGAATTGTCGTTGACCCAATCACCCGCATCGAAGGCCA
>CAYRNH010000138.1:0-6905 GCA_964425515.1 uncultured Thiotrichaceae bacterium
CGGCTAAGCTGCCAGATGTCAGGGTGCAGTTTGATATGGCCAAACGCCGATGCGACCTCGTGCAGATGTTTTCCAAATCCCGCATAGCTGCCGCGCTCGGCCCATCCTGTTTTAATATTATGCGCGCTGTCCCCGAATATCGAACAGAATCGGTAATCAATGGAAACGTCTTTGGGAAATCGCTCTGCAACTTCGTCAACGCGCACTTGTGATATGTACGCCCACACGCATAGAACATCGGAATAGTAAGTTAGTGAAACACTCATGGTCATTATCCAGTTTAATGAAGACAGGATTCTGTATGTTTTCTAAAAATCAGTTTCCCGGCCAGATGAATTCAACGCGAATACCGCTGGGTTCATAACACATCATGTGCTTTGCCGGCCCCGGCCCCAGTTGTTCCGGTGAAAACTCGATGCTCACCCCGGCTTGTTTCAGGCGCTCATGCAGAGCATTCAGGCCCGCTTCATCTGCGACCGAAAATGCGACATGGTGCAATCCAACGTTTTTGTTTTTATTGAACTCAGTCACCGGCTGTTCCCTGGTTGCCCAGAGCGTCAGCATGATCTGGCCATCACTCACAAAAATAGCCGGGTAATCTTCTCGCCTGCGAACTTCTTTCCAGCCGAGCAAGGAAGTAAAGAATTCTGCACTTGCTTCCAGTTTCGACACAGTCAGCCCAATATGATGAGCACCTTTGGTAAGCGGTGTATTCATGGCATTCCTTTTAAACAAATAAACGAGATCAGAGAACAGTTTTTTATAATAGTACCTTAACCTGAGATCTGAACCCACTTTGCCACATAGAGATTATCCCATTATTCAGGTGCCTGCGAAAACCGAAGCTCCAGAGCGACTTGTTCCAAACCCCTTCCAGCCCGATCAAAATCAAATCTCTCCGCGCTCTTTTTCAGCTTGATTTCAGCTTCTACTGATACCGTAGCAACAGCTTGAATACTGAAGGTTTAAATATCATGACTGAATCATCTCAAATCAGGGTCTGGGATCCACTGGTAAGGTTTTTCCACTGGTCGCTGGTTACTGCATTTTTCATCGCTTATTTTACCGAAGATGACCTGATCACTGTACACACCTGGGCCGGTTATCTGATTATTGCATTACTGCTGATCCGCCTGGTATGGGGATTCATCGGTACGCGGCATGCGCGTTTTTCAGATTTCGTTTATTCACCACGCAACATTCTCCAGTTTCTAAAAGACACCCTGCGTCTCAGGGCCAGACGTTACCTCGGCCATAATCCGGCCGGTGGTGCCATGGTCATCATGCTGCTGGCCAGCCTGTTAATGACGACCACAAGCGGCATCCTGTTGTTGGGCGCTGAAGACCAGGCGGGCCCTGTCGCTGACTGGTTTACCCGGTCAGGCGGCTTCTGGGCCGATGCTCTTGAAGAAGTGCACGAGTTCTTTGCCAACTTTACCCTGCTGCTCGTCTTTATTCATGTCATCGGTGTGCTGGTAGAAAGCCTTATTCACAAAGAAAACCTGGTGTCAGCCATGCTGACTGGCTTCAAACCTGAACAGCAAAATCAAATTGAGGACAAGTCATGAAAACGATCACCTTAGGCACTGTATTACTGGTTGGCCTGTCAGCCGGTCCTGCCCTGGCGGATAGCGCGACCGTAAATAAACTGTTGCAGGGTTATGCCGCCCAGGGCGCCACCTCCCCTGATGCGAAGCAGGGAGAACTGCTTTG
Source organism: uncultured Thiotrichaceae bacterium (assembly GCA_964425515.1). Classification (GTDB taxonomy): domain Bacteria; phylum Pseudomonadota; class Gammaproteobacteria; order SZUA-229; family SZUA-229; genus JASBSR01. The sequence continues at coordinate 1,714 of CAYRNH010000138.1, forward strand.
GCAAAAAAAATTCAGCCGCGCGGGTCAGTTTCCCGAACGCAGCTGCGCGTCCTGCCACACCAGGGATTTAACCGCTACTGGCAAACACGTCAAAACCGGCAAGATTATAAAACCAATGTCGCCATCAGTTAATGCAGAGCGCTTTAGCGATAGCAAAAATGTTGAGAAATGGTTCAAACGAAACTGCTTATGGACAATCGGTCGGCAATGCACCGCCCAGGAAAAAGCCGACCTCACGGTTTACATAAACAGATAAATCAAATACCCGGAGTCATAATATGAAAAGCACACTCGCAATCACCGCTGTCATCTTTACCATCGGAGTGGTTACCATTCCCATTGTCCGAGGAGATACCGACTTCAGCTGGCGAGGGCTGGAAGAACTCGAACATAGATCAACAGGTGTTTCTGCCGCAACCAATCCTGTTTACAAGGACGAATGCGGCAGCTGCCACATGGCTTATCCGCCAGGCTTATTACCCGCAAGATCATGGACCAAAATAATGTCCGGGCTTGATAATCACTTTGGTGACAATGCCGAGCTTGATGCAAAAACAGGTCAGGTTATCGGTGATTTCCTGCGGGCGAACAGCGCCGATAAATCGGACTATCGCCGCTCGAAAAATTTCAGCCGCTCTATTCAGCCGGGTGATACACCCGTGCGCATAACAGAAACTCCGTATTTCAAACGCAAGCATCACGAGATACCTGCGCGTATGGTATCGGGTAATCCGAAAGTTAACAGTTTCAGCCAGTGCACCGCCTGTCATGCAGATGCCGAAAAGGGCGTGTTCAACGAAGATACTGTCAGCATACCGGGCTATGGCAGGTGGGATGATTAAGCCGTGATTGAGATATACTTGGCTTATGAATCTTAAGTTTTCTGTCATCTATGCCCTGCTTGCCACGTTTTTGCTGCTGAGCCCGTTACGCGCAGCACTGGCAGACGACGACCATATAGAGGCCAGACGCTTACTCGACGCTGGCGAAATTCTGCCTCTGGAAGTGATACTCAAAAACGTAAGGCAGACCTATCCCGGTAAAATTCTCGACCTTAAGCTCGAGAATGATGACCATCAGATCGTGTATGAAGTCGAGTTGCTCGGCAAGGATGGCGTGGTAAAAGAAATTCATATCAACGCCAAAACAGGCAAGGTAATACTCAACAGGAAGGATGACTGAGCGTGCGTTTGCTGCTGGCAGAAGATGATCTGGATCTGGTCGCGACGCTTAAAAAAGATCTGCAGTCTGCGGGCTATGCAGTCGATGTCGCTGACAACGGTGTCGACGCAGAATATCTCGGTAACGAGATGATCTATGATGTCGCCGTGCTCGATCTTGGCCTGCCGCAACGCAATGGCATCGACGTGCTGAAAAACTGGCGCCACGCGGGCAACCATTTACCGGTTGTGGTACTGACCGCGCGCAATGCCTGGCACGAACGCGTCGATGGCTTCAAGGCTGGCGCCGATGATTATCTCGGCAAACCGTTCCATGTCGAAGAATTGCTGGCCCGAATCACCGCCCTGCTCCATCGTTCAAGTCAGCAGCCTGGCGGACAAATCTACGCGGCCGGGTTATCACTGGACGAAGAACAGCAAACGGTAACCACTGAGGACGGCCAGTCACATAAATTGACAGGCATCGAGTTTCGTCTGTTACGCTATTTTTTGCTCCACCGCGGACACGTTTTATCCAAGTCACGCCTCACCGAACATATCTATGATTCCGATTCGGACAAAGACAGCAATGTCATTGAAGTCTATGTCAGGCGTCTGCGCCAGCTGCTCGGAAACGACCGTATTGAAACACGACGCGGCCAGGGTTATGTGTTCAGGGACAACAGCTGATGCGGTCGATCCAGTCAAAACTCAGCACAGGTTTATTACTCAGCCTGATTATCGCTTTCTCCCTGCTGTGGTTACTGGTCAGCATCAATCTTCAATATCTGGCAAAAGAATATATTCAATCACGCCTTACCCATGATGCTGAAACCATACTCAGCTCAGTTGGTTTTGACAACAACGACAAATTAGTCGTCAACGCCAACCGTATCGGAGCGATTTACCAGCAACCCTTTTCCGGTCATTACTATACTATCTTCACAGATACACAATCTGTCAGTTCGCGCTCTTTATGGGACAAAACCTTAACCCATGTCAGCGTTAACACAGGCCAGCAGTCCGCCACTTTGCAGCACGGGCCCGAGCAACAATCCTTACTGCTTGTCTCCGTCGGTTATAAAAAACAGGGCCATCCACTTACGGTGACGGTGGCAGAAGATCTCAATCCTATTAATAAGAATATTGATAAGCTGCAATACTGGTTCGCCGCGATAGCCTCCGGCATGTTGATCATTCTGGTTGCGCTGCAAATCCTGATACTGCGCAGCAGCTTGAAACCGCTGGTAAAAATCCGTGGCGAATTAAAATCACTTCAGCAAGGCCAGCAAAACCAGCTGAGCACCGATGCCCCTGACGAATTACACCCTTTGATTAACGAAGTGAACCATTTATTGAGCATTATGGATCAGCGTTTACACCGCTCACGCAATGCGCTGGGCGATCTCGCGCATGCCATCAAAAAACCTTTAACAGTCATCCAGCAGATTACCGATAAAAGCAGCATTCCAGAAACAGATAAAACCGTGCTACTGAAACAGAGCGACGAAATTTACAATTTAACGGACCGAATTTTAAAAAAAGCGCGGCTGGCAGGCCATAGCCATAGTGGCGCTTTATTCTCATTCAAAGAAGATTTGCCGTCTCTGATTAAAACGCTTGAAATGATGTATCCCGAAAAGACACCGCAGTTAACTAGCGACATTCCAGAAAATATTATCTGCACCGTTGACCGCGAAGACATGCTGGAACTGCTCGGCAACTTGCTGGATAACGCTTACAAATGGGCCTCACAAAAAATATCACTAAGGGTGAATATTGATTCCACGCTACAGCTTTGCATAGAAGATGATGGCCCGGGTGCCGATCCGGAGAAAATCAACGAACTCTCTCGACGGGGCGTCCGCCTGGATGAAGCAATCCAGGGACATGGTTTCGGCCTGGCAATAGCTGCGGACATCGTCGACAGCTATGGGGGCAACATCTATTTTGAGCGCTCCACCGAACTTGGTGGTTTCAAGTCGGTAATAACACTACCGTTACATCAACTGGAATAAAAGCGAAAGGCACGGTACGAGAAAATATCAGAGGGCAGACCCCGTTTTTTATACGGATCTATGCGAAAAACGGGGTCTGCCCGCTATTATTCTGACGAGTTTACGGCGGCAAGAGATCGCAAAGGAAAATCGTTGTTGTTTGGTACCGGCGAGAATTGCTATTGGTTAAACTTAAATCCCTCCGTCACCTTTTATATTATTTCAGGCGAGAGACATAATCCGCAACAGCCTGCAACTCGTCGTCTTTAAGTGACTTCACCAGTTTCACCATGTACGGATTTCCATTTTTTCGATAACCATTGCGGAACCACTTCAACTGACGAAACAGGTAAGCGTAATGCTGGCCTTTAATTCGCGGTATAAATGCGCTGTTGTTACCTTCACCCTGCTTGCCATGGCATTGTGCACATCGCTGGACATAAATGGCTTTGCCCTGATCAAGATGCGTACCCGGCCCGACACCTGGTGAGGGATCGGGTGGCAATTGTGCAATATAGGCCGCAACATCTGCGATCGCCTGTGCACCGCCAATGGTTTCAGGATCGCTGAAAGGATACATGGTAGGATTCTGGCGATTACGATCACGAATATCAGCGAGTTGCTTGATGATGACAAACGGATGCTGACCGGCAATGACCGGGAAACTGCCATCCTTCTTGCCCCAGCCGGTTTTAAGGTGGCAGGCAGCGCACAGGGGGAAAATGCGCTTACCGTTTTCAATATTCGGTGTTTTATCCAGCGCGGCGGTGATTTCATCAGTCCTTGATACACCGCAAGGCGCATAGCAGCAGACCAGGATTAAAATGAGCCCATGTTTCCAGAAATGACGAATCGACATAGGCTATAGGCTAACAGGTTTATAGCGTTTATAGTATTGAGAGAAATCACACGAAGTCAAATAATCATGTTTATTTCCCGCATTTTTGTATTCCTGGCTGTACTGACACTACCCTCTGTGTTGCTGGCGCACGAACTGAAGACGATCGACACACCCGAGGGCCCGGTTGATGTTCGTGTATTTCCCGCCACGGGCAAGCGCCTGCTACTGGGATTCCCTTTTGACGAAAGCCAGGGCAAGGCCGTAGAAAGAACGGCGCAATCACTCGCTGGCGACGGTATCGAAGTGTGGATGACCGATTTCCTGACGGCGTTTATGCTGCCCAACCTGCACAGCAGCGTGCATGACGTACCCACTGACGCTGTGCTCGCCATCATCAAGGCCGCGGTGGCGACAGGAAAAAAAGTTTATCTGATCGCCAGCGGTCCAGACACCGAACTGTTGTTACGCGGTGCCCACGCGTGGCAACAAAAGCACCATACAATGCTGGAAGGCGGCATTATGCTCTACCCGCGTCTTTTCAAGAAAACACCCACTCCCGGCGAAATACCAGAGTATGTTGATGCCGTGGGGCACACGCGTCTGCCACTGATGATACTGGAAGGCGGACGCACACCGAATCGCTGGGGCACAAAGGAACTGGTGCTCAAACTGGAAAAAGGCGGCAGCCCGGTGTACGCCAAACTGATTCCGGGGATACGCGGCTATTTTTATAATCGCCAGGATGCCAACCGCTCGGAACAGGTGGTGACATCGCAACTCGCAGGCTTAATCAAGGTAAGTATGTATTATCTGGAGAACACCTATGCCAAAGCACATAAATAGACTGTTACTGGCCGCACTCCTGACACTGAGCCAGCTCGCCTACAGTGCTACGCTGAAACCTTATCCCGAAGGCATAGCAACACCAAAGCTGATATTAAAAGACCTGTCTGGCAAGAGTCACAACCTGGCGGATTACAAAGGGAAAGTGGTGCTGGTACAGTTCTGGGCCACCTACTGCATACCCTGCGCCAAGGAAATGCCGACCATGAACAAGCTCATGAAAAAGATGGGCGACAAACACTTCAAGATCCTCGCCGTGGATATGGGCGAAAGCAAAGCCGAAGTGGAAGCGTTTGTCGCCAAAGTGAAACCCAAATTCACCATACTGCTGGACCCGTCCGGTGAAACCAT
>CAYRNH010000139.1:0-5467 GCA_964425515.1 uncultured Thiotrichaceae bacterium
GAACGGTTCCCAGAATAACGGCAATTGCGTTATCTGGTTCCAGTCCATAAAATCTGGAATACCCGGTGTGGTCTGCCGCGCGGTACTCGCCATGTCCGACGCCTCAAGCTTAAGGAACATCGCCATGCAGTAACCACCAAGACCAAAGAATATCCCCTGGCCAAGACTCAGCACACCACCGTAACCCCACACCATTACCAGGCTGACAGCAGCAAAGGCATAGGTGAGATATTTACCCACCAGGTTAAGGCGAAATATATCCAGCCACAGAGGCATCACTATAAAGATTAGCAACATCATCAGCATCACTGCGATGCCACCCTGCTTTCCACCCAGCCATCTTGTATAAAACGTATTCATCATATATCCCCTTAGTTGTCCTACTTCCGGACCTTGCTTGCAAACAGACCTTCAGGACGCATCATCAGGATCACAATTACAATAAGGAGTGTTACCACCTTGCCCATCGCATTTGTCAGGAAGAAGGTAAGGATCGACTGAGCCTGTGCAATCGAGAAAGCTGAGGCAATCGCACCGACAATGCTGGTAGCACCACCAAAGACCACAACGAGGAAAGTATCCACGATGTACTGGGATCCGCTTGTCGGACCCGTTGACGCGATAGTAGTAAACGCAGCACCAGCGACTCCAGCAATACCGCAACCAACAGCGAAGGTCATACGGTCTACTTTCTTGGTATTGATACCAACGGCGCCAGCCATCAAACGGTTTTGTGTCGTCGCCCGTACTTTCAGGCCCCAGCCTGACCTGTACATGGACAACACCACCAGGCCGGTAACGGCAAGTGTTATGGCCATTACCACCAGGCCATTTATTGGAATATCAATGGTAGGCGTGGCTGACCATGAACCCATCAACCAGTCGGGAAGGTTCGGACTAACTTCACGGCCACCGAAAATTGAGCGAAAAATCTGCTGCATGATAAGACTCAATCCCCATGTCGCCAGCAGCGTATCAAGGGGTCGCTTATACAGATGGCGTATCATCAGAAACTCGACAAGATAGCCCACCAGAAAAGCTACGATAAAAGCAGCACCAATCGCGAAAAAGAAGTAATAGGGCAAGAAAGCGGGGAAATGTTGTTCTGCCACCTTACCTATAACATAGATTGTATAAGCGCCAATGGTCATAAATTCACCATGCGCCATATTGATCACACCCATCTGACCGAAGATGATCGCCAATCCAAGTGCCATCAGCAATAAAACGCTGAACAGACTTAGACCTGAAAATCCCTGCATGACCAGGATAGAGCCTAAATCCGAATACGAGTAGCCAAACAACATGAGGATTCTCCAGTTCTTATTTACAATGCATCGTCAGGTCTTGTCCCCGGGCTGCGTTATACAACCCGGGAGCAAAACTTATGACTTAGATTAATAACCCTTAGGGAAGGGGTTAGGCATGATGTAATCAGAGGTATACACAATATCCGCCTGACCATCTGCACGCCACTCGCCAATTCTCAGACGTGTCTTCAGGTGATGGTTTGGCTCAAGATAAACCTTGCCTTCTGGTGCATCAAAAGTAATCTTGCCGCTTTGTTCAGCCTTCACGACCTTATCGGTATCAAAGCTACCAGCCATTTCGACAGCTTTTTTCCACAACCATGGGCCTTCATAAGCAGCCTGGGTTACGTCACCAATCGGCGCATCCTTGCCCCACATCTTCTTGAACTCAGCAACGAATTTCTTATTCGCAGGCGTATCCAGAGACTGGAAGTACTTCATCGCACTGTAGAAACCCTTAAGGTTTTCACCGCCAATACCCTGAGCTTCGTCTTCAGTAACCGACAGTGTCAGCAAGGTCTGTTTCTTGCCAGTGATACCGGCTGCTTTGAGTTGCTTGAACCAGGCAACGTTAGAACCACCTACGACAGCAGCATATATAACATCCGGTCTTTTCAGACGAATCTTGTTGATCGTCGAACCGAACTGTGTGCCACCCAGCGCCACGTATTCCTCACCCACAACTTTGCCGTGCAGCACCGTTTCAATGTACTTACGAGCAAGCTTCATGGTGGTACGTGGCCAGATATAGTCAGAACCAATCAGGTAAAACGTTTTGGCTTTTTTCTCTTTTGCCACCCAGTCGAGCCCTGCAAATACCTGTTGCGTTGCTTCCTGGCCGGTGTAGATAACATTCTTCGATTCTTCCAGCCCTTCATAAAATGTCGGGTAGTACAATAAACCATTGTCACGTTCCAGCACTGGCAACACCGCTTTACGCGAGGCTGAGGTCCAGCAGCCCATGATTGCGGCTACATGATCATTTTCCAGAAGCTTCTTGGCTTTTTCTGCAAACGTTGGCCAGTCACTGGCACCATCTTCCTGAATAATCTTGATCTGACGACCCAGGACACCGCCGCTTTCGTTGATCTGTTTGATAGCTAATTTCTCAGCTTCTTGTGCACCGGTTTCACTAATCGCCATAGTGCCAGTCAATGAATGAAGGATTCCCACAGTTACTGTTTTATCAGTCACCGCCAGGCCGGTCGTATTTACATCGGATGCTAATGCGACATTCATGCTTGCCGCCATGCTTACTACAATGGTGGCACCTATGATCCTGCGCCATTTTGATATCACTAGTTTTGATTTCATCTTTACTAACCCTCTTGCTCGAGATAATTCGTTGAACCTCTAAAATCACTTGATGGGTGCATATATACCTGCACCCATCAAGCCCTACCTGAGACTATGCAACGCGTGTGCCAATAATATTTTCACGCCTCATATTTTTTATATACATTTTTAATTCAAGAAAATCATCATGATAATCAGGCTTGCAATAAACGTTTTTAAATACATAACTTCTTTGTTTTTATCTATCCGTGCGCCGTATTTAAAATTTATGTTTTTTTGCATCACTTTAACGCGCACTGCACCCAACTAGTGCGGAGCTTTCTTGCATACGCACTTAATTCGGACGAAAAAAAACGTCGCACAATTTTTTTGTGCGACGTTTTTTTGTTTCCTGTTGTTCTTTAGCGCAGACCTAACCTAACATCCATGGGCGACTACCTTCACTTATCTGCTGGTAGCACCCCTTTTTCTTTTCAGTATGATCATGGTCGTGATTACAATTATCGCCACTACACTGGTGTTGCAATGACACACGCACTGGTTCATAAATTGATTTCTCATTACGCTCCCTCGCTATCCTTTCATTTTTTTTCAATGATTGAAGATGTGCAGCCGAGACGATACGTGGTGAGGGCGTATTGCAACCAGGGCAAACTCTCAATGGCGAATAATTTTCCAGAGAAAGCATTTCATTAAATTCATTCTGACATTTTGGGCATTTATATTCATACAAGGGCATGGTTGTCTCCTGCTTATATATTAGGACCAAAGGAGCCAGCGCCGTTATAACTACACGGGACGCTGGCTCATTTCTTATAACCAGAATCAGCTCGTCTTCGCCAGGTCTGTACCGGGCTCGATAATGGCCGATGGCCCTTCTGCCTTGATATTTATATCACCTTCAAAAATATCTGTCGGCAACCACAAAGTTGCGCATGCATTTGGAATATCGACGATACCACTAATATGACCTTCTACCGGCGCAGTTCCCAAAATAGCATAGGCCTGCTCACCAGTGTAACCGTGCAACTTCATATGTTCGATAGCGTTTAAACATGCCTGACGATAGGCAACATGCGCATCAAGATAATGCTGTTCACCATCCTCATCTACAGAGATACCTTCGAATATAAGATAATTACTGTATCTGGGCTCTAATGGGCTTGGCTGGAATATTGGGTTCTTCACATTGTATTTTTTCATGCCGCCCTTGACCAGACCGACACGCACATCAAGATACCCGGCCATTTCTATAGCACCGCAGAACGTGATTTCGCCATCACCCTGTGAAAAATGAATGTCTCCCATAGAGAGCCCGCCATCTTTGACGTAAACCGGGAAGAATACGCGTGACCCGCGGGATAGATTCTTAATATCACAATTACCGCCATGTTCACGCGGTGGCACTGTACGCGCGCCTTCCCTGGCTGCTTCGGCTGCTTTATCTTTCGGCATCCGTCCCATAACAGCGGTATCGGCATAAGGCAATGCGGCTAGTGGGGGCACTCGATCAGGATCAGTTGCAACCAGCTCTCCTTCTCGTTTGTTCCATTCATCCAGTAGTTCTTTTGAAGGCAGGCAACCAATCAATCCTGGATGCATAATACCGGCAAACTCAACGCCTGGAATATGTCTTGAAGAAGCATAAATGCCATGGAAATCCCAGCAGGCTTTTCGTGCTTCCGGATAGTGCTCGGTTAAGAAACCGCCACCATTTTCTTTTGCAAATAACCCGGTAAAACCCCAGTCAGATTCATTCAGCACACCAACATCAAGTATATCGACAACCATCAGGTCGCCGGGCTCTGCGCCTTCTACACCTATGGGGCCACTGAGATAATGGACCTGCGTCAGATCAACATCACGAATATCATTGGCACTGTCATCATTTTTAATCTGACCACCAGTCCAGTCCAGACATTCAACTCTAAATTCATCTCCGGGTTTAACCATCGTGACCATAGGAATATCAGGGTGCCATCGATTGTGAATTACGCCATCTTGTTCATTAGCTGGCTTTGTTACATCGATCTTAATGATTGTTTCCATTGTCTATATAACCTCATCTTGTGTTATGGGTCTTAGCCCATGATGCATGTTTACTGTTAATAAAATTAAACATCAGATGTTGAACTACATCCGTCTTATCGTTGTTTCTCACAAAACAATTATCTGTCGATACAGGCGATCCAGAATTCTCATATAGAGATGGGTACGAGATAATCTTTTTGTGAAAAATTACTTAGATGCTTCTTTGCGGAGACCAACCAGCATTGGTTAGGCGGGTATATTCTTACTGAAGATATTTTCTTACTGATAGCTGGCTTGTTTCTAACCGTCGTTAGTTAGAAAGCTGGCATCATGATTAACCATCGTCCCTGATGGTTTTTATCATGTCAATTAATTACTTCAGATCAATAGGAAGCGAATAAGAGATCATGAAGAGCGGATCGGATGACATAGATGCTGGATCATATATAGCACTACCAATCGCGAACTTTGTGCTGTAGGTAAACGACAATCTATCAGTAGCCGCATAAGTGAGGTCAATGTGCTTGTAGGAGAGATCTGAAGCACTGACACCACCTGCGGCCTTGGCAGCGGAAATACCAACCAGGCCAGAGAACGGACCATGGCCATACGAGAACGTATAGTAGCTGTAGTCATTTGAACCTTTTGCATCAAAATAGCCCTTAAACGCAGCATCGCCGTAAGACAGACCAAGATAGGTTTCTGCATTAGCAGCACCAAAATTGGCATCATTAGCATTTTCCGGATAATAGAACTTGTAGTAACCGATGTCATAACCTATAGGGCCCGCTTCACCGCTGAAACCGATCGTATAGTCAGATTCCGTAGAG
>CAYRNH010000139.1:5567-6799 GCA_964425515.1 uncultured Thiotrichaceae bacterium
GAAATCCAGAGGCTTGCATAAGCGCCACTGCTATGGTTGTAAGTGATGTCGCCAGACAATACAGGCGCCGAGCTACTGATATCCTGGCCACGCCAGAGATACATAGAAGATATTGTGGCACTGGAACTTACGTCAGCCTGCGCAGCCAAAGGTGCAGCCAGGCTGCCAAGGGCCATTGCAGTTGCCAGTGCAACAGGTGTGAGTTTGTTGATAAGTTTCATCTTTGAGCTCTCCTCATGATTTAAATAAAAGTCGTTCATATGTTCAGCCAACTATTGAGCTGTCATTTCTAAATTCGTTTAAGCAACAGAATTTGATTACAGTAAGAGCACAGTTCGTGCCATTTTTATTTTTTCTAGCAACAACAAAGTGTTATGAGGATTTACGGGCTAACTGGGGTGTGATTAAAAAATCATCGCGCACCATAACAGTGCCATAAAACGCGGATACTCCTTGATTTGAATCGTTTTAGTGCGCTCGCACTGAGCAGGCGCAAATGTGACGCCACTATGACGCTGATCGATTATTCATGAAGCTTTTTGAGTGCGCACGAACCAGCACTCCCGGCCATTCGATTGGCCGGGAGTGCTGGTACAGCTGGACAGTGGAAGTGTTATTAAGGATTCGTTTAAAAAACGGGGCCTGTGATCAGCGTAGATACAATCCCTGGTCACAGATAAAGGCAATAATTTCCTTAACGCCATCACCGGTTTTCAGATTGCTAAAAATAAAGGGTCTGTCACCGCGCATCTTTTTCGCATCGGTAGCCATCACTTCAAGTGAAGCCCCGACATGCGGCGCAAGGTCGGTTTTATTGATTACCAGCAAATCCGATTTGGTAATGCCGGGCCCGCCTTTTCTTGGAATTTTGTCACCGGCAGAAACATCGATCACATAAATGGTTAAGTCCGAGAGTTCCGGACTAAAAGTCGCGCTGAGGTTATCACCACCACTTTCGATAAACACAATATCGAGCGGCGCAAACCGCAGTTGCAAACTTTCCACTGCCGCCAGATTCATCGAAGCATCTTCTCGAATCGCAGTGTGTGGACAGCCGCCGGTTTCTACGCCAACGATGCGGTCTTCGTCCAGCGCCGCGTGCTTAACCAGAAACTGCGCATCTTCTTTGGTGTAAATGTCATTGGTGACCACAGCCAGGTTGAACTGGTCGCGCATGTTCATGCACAGGCTTTGCACCAATGCAGTTTTACCCGAACCCACCGGGCCACCGA
>CAYRNH010000140.1:0-6753 GCA_964425515.1 uncultured Thiotrichaceae bacterium
ATTTTAGCCATTAAACGTCGCGATGCGCGTAGTATTTCTGATATTGTCTGGCCTGACATATAATCACAGTTACATATTCAGGAGTACGTTTGTGATAGATGACAAGCACTGGTTCACCGAAATTACCGATTATGCCGGACTGGCGTTTTCGCTCCGTATTAAACAAAAACTGCACGAAGAACAGTCCGAATTCCAGAAAGTTGAGGTTTTCGAAACCGAGCATTTCGGTCGTTTGATGGTCATTGATGACTGCATCATGCTGACTTCGCGTGACAATTTCATCTACCACGAAATGATGAGCCACCCCGCTTTATTCACCCACCCGGCACCCAAACGCGTGCTGATTATCGGCGGCGGCGATTGCGGTACTCTGCGCGAAGTGCTCAAGCACCCGGAAGTTGAGGTCGCACAGCAGGTGGATATCGATGAGCGCGTCACCCGAGTTTCGGAACAGTTTTTCCCCGAACTCTGTGATTCTAACAATGACCCTCGTGCCGAACTGGCCTTTACCGATGGTATCGAATGGGTGCGCAAGGCCGAAGCCGGCAGCTATGACATCATCATTGTTGACAGCACCGACCCTGTCGGGCCGGGCGAAGTCCTGTTCACCACCGAGTTTTTCCAGCATTGCCGCCGCGCACTGGGCGATAATGGTATTTTCGTGCAACAGAGCGAATCGCCGCTGATTCACCACGAAACGATCATCCAGCCAATGAGCAAGCGCCTGCACGAAGCTGGCTTTGCACAGTCACAAACCCTGCACTTCCCCCTGTGCACTTACCCGGCAGGATGGTGGAGCTGTACTCTGGCCACGGTCGCGGCTGATCTCGGTCACAATCGTCTGAAAACGGCGGTTCCTGAGTTTGACACCCGCTACTACACTTCGGGTATTCATCAGGGTGCGGCACAACTACCCAGATTCATGCTGGACGGCTAAAAACAGGTGCTGTGTGGATAATAATATTGTATCCACTACCTATACTCCTTATTATTGATACAGTGACGAATCTGCGCCATTATATAAATGGATATGAATTAAAGTAAGCATGGCACCCGAAAACACAAGCAGCGACTATTCTGACCTCATCCAGGACATCAAGAATGATATTGAGGCGCGTCTGCGTGATTTGATATCAAATTATATAGATAAATCCGAATCGACTTTACTGGATATGGCTCAAAATGCCCCCAGCAACAAAGAACAGATAATTCGTTTTGAGTGGCTGCGCCTGCTGAAAGAAAATAAATACAATATCGCAACCAGCTACAGCAACAACATCACACCACTATTGCGCCCTTTTCCTGTTACCGAGGCCGAAAAAAAACAGCATAAACTCAATGCTGAAGATGAACTGAGTCTGGTTGATCACTCAGAAATCGAAGATATGGTTCTGGTAAAAAATACCGCTGAGCGAGCGGCTGGTAACTTCCGCGAACAAGCCTCAAATCTTGAAGCGCGACTCGAATATCTGGCACTCAAGACTGATGATATTTTTCAAAAGCGCGCCATTTCGCCGATCAACCTCTGCCAGGCATTTGATGACGCACTCGGCAATGACTTCAATATTGACTATAAAAAACTTCTGTTCGGTTTTTTCTACGACAATGTCGCCAGCAATTTCGGCACCCTGTACGATGCTATCAATGACAGGCTGATCGAGGCCGGTATTTTGCCAGAAATCAAAATACCCATGCTGAACAAACCTCGGAATAAACGTCGTGCGCAGTCCTATGAGAATGAGCCTGATTCAGACACCATGGATGAAGATACAGCTTATGACCCACGCGGGCCCAGCTATCTACAACAACCCAAATCAGGAACCACGGGCGCTGGTTCAACAGGATCAGGCAATACAGGTGGCGGCTCAGCGAGCGGCGGTTATACAGGGGGAAGCCTGGGCAGCGGAAGCGAAGGTGGCAGCTCTGGCGGTGGCGGAAGCTCTGCTGCTCCCTTGACTGGCAACAACGAGGCTAGCGACGCAGAACAGTCAGGCAACATCGGCAGTGGCTATGCCATGACTGCAACACCAGGCCAGCTCTACCACGCTGGCTCCAGCCAGGACCAGAATGAAGGTCAGGCAACATCATCTTCTTCGAGCAGCGGTGGCGGCGGTCAGTACGGCCCGGCCAGCAGTTCGCAATCAGGAAACGCCACGCCCGCCTCGGACACAGATCAGAGCACCTACACGCACTCGGTTGCTGGTATGCCAGCAGAGCAGGTCAACCAGACGCTTGGTAATTTCCTGGGCACCGGCGGTCACAAGCCGGGCGCGGATACATCTGGTGAGAACCCAAGTTTCCCGGCGAGTACCCCGCAGGCTTTTGGCCATGATGAAATTCTGTCGGCATTATCCAGCGTCCAGTCTTTGCCGCAGTTTGACCAGCCTTCCGATCTGCGCTTTGATGCGGAAGCTATTAAAAATGCGGTCGTCAAAGAAATTGCCAAAAAATCTGGCGGCATCGTTACCAAGCGCATCAATCAGCTCGCGTCCAAAACGATTGATTTTATCGAACTGATTTTTGATGCCATCATCGAAGATGATGCTATTTCCGATACTATAAAAGCACTATTACTGCGCCTGCAAATTCCGATAATAAAAGCCTCGATGCTGGATCCGGAGTTTTTTATTTACGACACCCATCCAGCGCGCGTGTTACTCGACAAAATTGCCGAAGTCGGTTTTGGGGTAACAGATCATCAAGACGAAATATATATCAAACTGGACCAGGTAATTTCTATCATTCTTAATGAGTATGAATTACAGACCAGCACCTTTCAGTACGCTCTTGATAAGCTCAACGAGTATATTGAAAACCAGGAAATGCTTGCGCGCGAAAAAGAAGAAGAAACTCAAAAACAGGTTCTGCGTGAACACGCCCGAAACACTGTACTAAAAGCATTGCGCACAATCACGGCAGGAAAAACATTGCCGGAAAGCATCCACCCGCTAGTATTAAAACGTTGGCCAACGCTGATGTTTAATCATTACATCACAAACGGAAAAGATAACGATCAGTGGATTACAATTATTGAAGCGCTGCGTGAAATCGTTGCCAGTGTTCAGCCAATCACCACAGCTGATGAGCTGGCTTATTTACAGCACCATCAGGATGCCATACTGACCCGCACACGTCACTTCCTGAAGGCGACCAACCGATCAAGCCATGACATTGAAAGCGTTCTGGACGGACTGAAGTTTGCTCATGAAAACCTGATTGCAAGAGCACACTTCGATGCAGAAGAAACAGAATTAGCAAACCAGAGACTCATAGACAATGAAGCGGTCGCACAGGAAGAAGACCATCCTGATATCAGCGATGCAGCAACTAAAGTAGACACGCCACCTGCGCGACGTTTACCCGCTAATATTTCACCCGGCATGTGGTTTCACATATATATAGGTGAAGACAAGGCTCCTCGCAGAGCAAAACTTTCTGTGATTATCATTGAAGATTCAAAACTGGTGTTTGTAAATCACAATGGCGGCATTATCGTTGAAAAAACATTCGACGAATTCATTGATGAAATTGAACAGGGAAAATCTAAAATGATTATGGGACACTCGGTGTTTGACCATGCCCTGAGTTCTGTTATCGGGCGACTGCAGCAATAAATACCTGGGCAGATAGATACCCGTTGTTTTATTAAATTCAGTTACAGTACTGATTGATCTGCTGCTGCAGACTGGCTTCCGACTGTTTGCGCCCCTGATTTGAAAGAAAAACTCGGTTGCCCTTGTCATCCAGTTTATACACCCCTGTCGCAGCCTGGATACTACGCAAGCGATCTCGCAAGTACACACACCTGCGCTGGCGATATTCTGCTTCTGCCTGTTCTTTTTTACGCTGCTGTTCTTTTTCCTGCCGATCTTCCTGCATCGCGTCTAGTAAACGCTGGCGCTTTTTATCTAGATTTGCATCGTCAGGCATAATGCCAGAGGTATTATTGGTATTAACATTGATTTCTTTTGCGCCACTTGCGCCATTTGGTTTGTCGCCATAGTGCACCTGGCCTTTATCGTCAGTCCATTTATAAATGGCTGCATATGCCGACAGACTGGTTATCAGCAACACAATCGCAATACCTATTCGCATCTGAATACCTGCTGAATCATCCTGATTTGCCAATTCTAAGTTATCTTGCCGAAAAGAAGAAGCCGGGCAAACCCGGCTTCTTCTTGTTTTACTTATAGAAAATCAGCCTGTAGCTCAAAGAATATAGCCGCGTTCATCATGCTGACTGATATCCAGGCCTTCGGTTTCTTCTTCGTCGGTAACGCGCAGCCCCACTATGGCATTGACCACTTTCAAAATAATAAAAGTGAACACTGCGGTCCATACCAGAGTGGCAACAATGCCGAGCAATTGAACGCCAACTTGTGAACCCATGGTGACGCCATGGTCGAAACCGATTCCGCCCAGCTTAGCCGAGACAAATATGCCTGCGAGAAAAGTGCCGAGAATACCGCCAACTCCGTGCACTGGAAACACATCCAGTGAATCGTCTATTTTTAGACGCTGCTTGATGAAGCCTGTGGAATAAAAACAAACAATGCCGGCTGTGATGCCGATGATTAGCGCGCCCATCGGCCCCACATAACCCGAAGCCGGCGTAATCGTACCCAGACCCGCCACCATTCCCGTCACCGTGCCGAGAACACTGGGTTTACCGTACTTGATCCACTCCATCACCGCCCAGGTGAAAGCACCACAGGCCGCGCTGATATGGGTAACCAGCATCGCCATCCCGGCGTCACCGTTGGCGGCCAGGGCGCTGCCCGCATTGAAGCCAAACCAGCCTACCCAGAGCATGCCAGCGCCGGTCACGGTCATGGTCATGTTGTGTGGCATCATGGGCGTCTCCGGAAAACCACGGCGGTTGCCCATGACCATGGCAGTCACTATTGCGGCAACACCGGCAGTGATATGCACCACGGTACCCCCGGCATAATCTAGCAGTCCTGCGCCACCCTGTGCTCTGGCGCCGAGCCAGCCGCCGCCCCAGACCCAGTGACAAATCGGGAAATACACCACGGTGACCCAGATAATACTGAATAACAACATCGCTGAAAATTTCATGCGCTCCGCAAAGCCACCAACGATGAGGGCCGGCGTGATCACGGCAAACATCAACTGGAACATGATAAATACGGTTTCAGGCACGCTGCCTCTAACAGACCCGCGCGTCACACCAGAGAGGAACATCTTGCCGATTCCACCGATCCAGCCATTGCCTTGCGTGAATGACAGGCTATAACCGTAAACCACCCACAAAATACTGACCACACAGGCGATCACAAAACACTGCATCAATACCGACAGCACGTTTTTGCTGCGCACCAGGCCGCCGTAAAACAGACCCAGGCCGGGCAAGGTCATAAACAGCACCAGCGCTGTCGATGTCAGTAACCAGGCGGTGTCACCACTATCAACGCCCGCAGCACTCGCGACTGCTGGCAACATACAAAAAAACAGAAGCCCATACTTCAGGACCTTGGCTAACTTCATCTTTATTCCCCCGGGAATGTTTAATCGCCTTTAATTAAACCGCATCGGTTTTATTTAATCTTCTTTGACTAAATTCATGATTCTATTAAGGTAATGCAGGATTTTCTGCTATGCCACCGTTGGCAAAGCAACACTGGTTTTCGGGAAACTACAGAGCTTCGTCGCCTGACTCTCCAGTTCTGATACGTACCGCCTGTTCGATCGGGACGACAAAAATCTTGCCATCGCCAATTTTGCCTGTGCTGGCTGCTGCTCGTATCGATTCGATCACTTTATCGACAATATCATCACTGACCGCCGTCTCAACTTTTACCTTGGGTAAAAAATCGACCTTGTATTCCGCGCCTCGATACAGCTCGGTATGGCCCTTCTGCCTGCCGAACCCCTTGACTTCACTTACGGTGATGCCCTGCACACCAATCGCTGACAGCGCCTCGCGTACATCATCAAGCTTGAAAGGCTTTATGATTGCCTTGATTAATTTCATGCTATCTCCCGCCAATATGGTTTGGTTTTCTGTTATGCCAGCCAGGCACTAATATTGTGCATTTCGGCCAGCGGTATTTTTACCATATCTAGAACAAAAAAGGCCGGGTACTTGCGTACCCGGCCAATACATTAACAGCAGGAGTCAGTTATTGCTGATAATTCATAAAAAACTATATGCCTTACTGAGTTGCTCCTAAAGCTGCACATCCGTGTGCTTTTGGAGAAACCCCTTTAATGATCGGATCAGATGTCGTAAGCACGTTCGTCGTGCAATACCAGATCCAGACCTTCTGTTTCTTCATCTTCGGTCACACGCAGACCGATAACTGCATCGATGATCTTCAGGATGATGAAGCTTACGATAGCGTCATACACGATCGTAGCGAGTACACCCACGACCTGAGTTCCAAACTGCTGACCCATGGTGACACCATCAGCCAGGCCAGAACCGCCCAGAGAAGAAGCAACGAATATGCCGGTCAACAGAGCACCAACGATACCGCCAACAGCATGCACACCAAATGCATCCAGGCTGTCGTCATAACCGATGATACGCTTCAGCTTGGTAGCCGCCAGGAAGCAGATCACGCCAGCAGCTAAGCCGATAGCAATCGCACCCATGGGGCCGACAAAACCAGATGCAGCCGTAATCGCAACCAGACCAGCAACCGCACCCGAGGCAATACGCAGAGAGGATCGAAAGCCGTGAGCGACCCATTCAGCGAACATCCAGGCCAGACCTGCTGCTGCAGTTGC
>CAYRNH010000141.1:0-6748 GCA_964425515.1 uncultured Thiotrichaceae bacterium
GTTAATAGCCTCAGGACACCATGAGCCGCAAGCTGTATATCAAGACATTTGGCTGCCAGATGAATGAATATGATTCTTCCCGCATCGCCGATGTACTCGCCGAATCCCACGATCTTGAGCTGACTGCCAATCCTGAAGATGCTGACGTACTTCTGCTCAATACCTGTTCGATTCGGGAAAAGGCACAGGAGAAAGTGTTCTCGCTGCTGGGTCGGTGGCGCAAATGGAAGCAGCAGAATCCAGAGCTGATCATCGGTGTTGGTGGCTGTGTGGCGAGCCAGGAAGGCGCGGCGATCCAGCAGCGTGCTCCCTATGTTGACATGGTGTTCGGGCCGCAGACCATCCATCGTCTGCCGAACTTGTTCGACCGCGCCCAGGCCCATGACAAAAAAATCGTCGACATCAGTTTCCCCGAAATCGAAAAATTCGATTGCATGCCCGCGCCCAGCATTAAAGGCCCGAGCGCGTTTGTGTCCATCATGGAAGGCTGCAGCAAATACTGCACTTTCTGTGTCGTGCCTTATACCCGTGGTGAAGAAGTCAGTCGGCCTTTCGACGATGTACTCGCCGAAGTGGCAGGCCTGGCGGCGCGCGGTGTGCGCGAGGTTAATCTGCTCGGTCAGAACGTCAATGCTTATCAGGGCGTGATGGAAGACGGTACCTTCGCCGACCTGGCGTTGTTGATCCATTATGTCGCAGCGATCGAAGGTATTGACCGGATACGCTTTACCACTTCACATCCAGTTGAATTTTCCGACAGCCTGATCAATGTCTATGCCGAAGTGCCTGAACTGGTGAGCATGGTGCATTTACCCGTGCAAAGCGGCTCCGATCGAATACTGGCAGCGATGAAGCGCGGTCACACCGCGGATGAATACCGCGAAAAAATAAAACGGCTGCGCGCAGCGCGTCCGGGTATTTCTATTTCATCCGATTTCATTATCGGTTTTCCTGGCGAAAGCGATGAAGATTTTAATGCCACCATGCAACTGGTCGCAGACATTGGTTTTGACCAATCCTATAGTTTTATTTACAGCGCGCGTCCCGGTACACCTGCGGCCGATATGTTCGACGACACCACTTTATTAATCAAAAAACACCGGCTGGCGATCTTGCAGGATGTGCTGGCAAACAATGCCAGCGCTATTAGCAAATCCATGATCGGCAGCGTGCAACGTGTGCTGGTCGAAGGGCTGTCGCGCAAAACGGTCGAGCACAAGACCGCACCGCAAATGTCGGGGCGAAGTGAAAACGGTCGCGTGGTGAACTTTGATGGGGACGAGACACTGATTGGTAAATTTGTCGATGTGCGCATTGTCGATGCCTGGACAAATTCATTGCAGGCTGAAGTCGTCGCAGTGGTGGATGATCGCAGTGCGAGCGCATATCCATCTGAAACAACACGTGAGGCCAGGACAGCCTGATGTCAAAAAGCATTGCTTTTGAGTTGCAGCCGCAGGATAACGCTCGACTGGTCAATTTATGTGGTCAGTTCAATCAGAACCTGCACCAGCTCGAACACTATTTCGATGTTGGCATTGACTGCCGCGGTAATCATTTTCAGATTCGTGGCAATGACAGCAATGCGCAGTCTGCAATGGATGCCATCAAAGCGCTGTATAAATCTACTGAAGAAGAAACTTTGACGACAGCGGCAGTGCAATTGTATCTGGCAGAAGTGAATGTGGGTCAGGTGAATGCTGAACCCGAAGGCGAAGAGTTTGACACCTGGAGCGTTAAAACACGCAAAGGCGCAGTGCGTGGTCGTGGCAAACACCAGAAAGCCTATCTCAGACAAATTCAGCAAAACGATCTGACTCTGGGCGTCGGCCCTGCAGGTACGGGCAAAACCTACCTGGCCGTGGCCTGTGCAGTCAATGCCTTGAACAATGATGAAGTTGAACGCCTGCTTCTGGTGCGTCCTGCAGTCGAAGCGGGTGAGCGTCTGGGTTTTTTGCCGGGTGACCTGGCGCAGAAAATTGATCCTTATTTACGCCCGATGTACGATGCACTTTACGATATGCTGGGTGCTGAAAAAGTCGCAAAATTGATCGAGCGTAATGTCATTGAAATTGCGCCGCTGGCCTATATGCGCGGTCGTACACTCAACGATGCTTTTATTATTCTTGATGAAGCACAGAACACGACCATCGATCAGATGAAAATGTTTTTGACCCGTATCGGTTTTGGTTCGCGTGCGGTGGTGACCGGTGATGTCACCCAGGTGGATTTACCACGTGAAAAAATCTCGGGCCTGCGTCACGCCATGTACTTGCTGGAAAATATGGAAGGCGTGGGTATCACCCAGTTCACGGTCAACGATGTGGTTCGTCATCCGCTGGTGAAACGCATTGTAGATGCTTATGAAAAGGCAGAAGAGAATTGAATATGGCGCTGATTGTTGATTTTTCAGTGTCCGATAGTCTGGCTGATGAAGATGAGGACGTTCCCCAGTGTCCGCAGGCCGATTTAATAAACCGCTGGGCACAGCAGGCCTATTTATCTACTGAAGATCGAATCGCCAGCGTGCAGGTGGTGAGTGAAGCTGAAATGCGACAGCTGAACCATGACTGGCGCGGGAAAGATTGCGCCACCAATGTGCTGTCGTTCCCCATGTCATTTGGTGATGATGTCGATCTGACTTCGCTGGAAACCGAGGACGGATGTACAGCACCTCTGGGCGATATCGCGCTTTGTGCTGCGGTAATCAATCGTGAAGCGGTTGAACAGGGTAAGTCAAATAACGCGCACTGGGCGCACATGGTGGTGCATGGTACTTTGCATCTGCAGGGTTATGATCACATCGACAATAGCGATGCTGATGAAATGGAAACACTCGAAATAAAAATTCTCCACTCTCTGGGTTTTGATAACCCGTATCAGACGTCAAAAAATGAAACTCACGCATAAGAATGGTTCCTGGATTGCCAGGTTATTGAATCTTTTTTCGGATGAACGAGACGAACGTGCGCACCTGTTAAATGAGTTGCGCGAAGCCCAGAAAAACGATGTGCTCGATGCCGATGCGCTGGCGATGATCGAAGGTGTGTTTCAGGTATCTGAATTACGGGTGCGCGATATTATGGTGCCGCGTTCACACATGGTGGTTATCGAAAGCGACAGCAGCGTTAAAGAAATGCAGCCCATTATCGTGAATTCCGGGCACTCGCGCTTTCCGGTGATTGACGATGATCTGGACGATATCATCGGTGTGTTGCTGGCAAAAGATCTGATTCCGTATGCAGACGAAAGCAGTGGGGAAAGATTCGAACTCAAGGATGTGTTGCGCCCTGCGGTGTTTGTGCCAGAAAGCAAGCGACTGAATGTGCTGCTAAAGGATTTTCGAACATCGCGTTATCACATGGCCATGGTGGTCGATGAATACGGCGGCATTTCCGGGCTAGTAACCATTGAAGATGTGCTTGAACAGATTGTCGGTGACATTGATGATGAACACGATGCGGCCGATGTGATCAATATTCGCCGTCATGGATACCATCGCTATACCTTGCGGGGCTTAACACCCATTCCTGAGTTCAATACTTTTTTTAATGCCCAGTTTAGCGATGAACAGTTTGATACCATTGCCGGTCTGGTGACTCACGCTTTAGGGCATTTGCCCGAACGTGGAGAAGAAGTGACTATAGAAAACTATCAGTTCAAAGTCATTAGTGCCAATTCGCGTCGCATCAATAACCTTCAGATGACTCTATTGCCGAAGTCAGCAGCGGAGCCCAGTGATGCGGCTTAAGCGCTGATAGATTCATACCTGTTTTGATTTCCAAACTACATCCACGCTGGAAGTATTTGCTCAGCCTGTTCGCGGGCGCTTTGCTGGTATTTGCTTTCGCGCCATTTAACCAGGTCTGGCTGGTCTTTATCTGTTTTGCCTGGTTACAGAGGCAATGGCGCGACGCTTCTGCAAAAACGGCTTTACTGCACGGCTGGTTATTTGGTTTGGGCATGCAGTGCAGTGGTGTCAGCTGGATTTATGTCAGTCTGCACTATCATGGTGGCACACCTGCGCCGTTCGCTATTCTGTTGATAGTGCTGCTATCGATGTATCTTGCGATCTATCCCGCGCTGGCTGGATTTACAGTGGCACGTTTTTGTAAGCAAAACGCCAGCCTTAAATTACTGTTGTTGTTTCCTGCTGCCTGGGCAGTCAGCGAATGGTTGCAGGGGTATGTGATGACCGGTTTTGCCTGGATGCAGCCGGCCTATACCCAGATTGATTTACCGCTGGCCGGGTTTGCGCCTGTGATCGGTGCACATGGTGTCAGCATGCTGGTGTTATTCAGTGCGGGTGCGCTGGTGTTGCTGTTTTCTGGTCGAGGATGGAGCAAGGCGCAGGTCTGGAAAACGACCGGACTATTCGTTTTGAGTATCTGGCTGATCGGTTTTGGTCTGAAACAGATTCACTGGACCCATGCCAAAGGTCAGCCTGTGTCGGTTGCGCTGGTGCAGGGCAATATCGCACAAAAAATAAAATGGCGTAGTGAAATTCACGATAGCACGCTTGAGTTGTATCGCAATCTTAGTCTTGAAGCAAAACACGCGGATCTGATCGTCTGGCCAGAGACTGCGGTACCGGATTTTGCACACAACTTGCCGTTATATCTGCAAGGATTGCGCGAGGATATGCAAAAAAAGAAAAGCGCATTGTTGCTGGGTATTTTTATTCAGGATGCCAAAACCGGGCGTTATTTTAATTCGCTGTTAGATATCAATGGTGGCGCTTACCATAAACGTCACCTGGTGCCGCTGGGTGAATATATACCGCTGCGCTGGCTGGTTGATTTTTTTAATCGCTGGGTCGATATTCCGATGTCCGATCTTCAGGCCGGGGCGAAGGATCAGCCCCTGTTGCACGCCGCTGGCCAGACACTGGGTGTCAGCATCTGCTTTGAAGATGCGTTTTCGCGTGATATTCGTCTGGATTTGCCGGCCGCCAGTTTACTGGTGAATGTGAGCAATGATGCCTGGTTTGAGAACTCACAGGAGCCGCATCAGCATCATGCCATTGCGCGCATGCGTGCGCTGGAGACGGGGCGCTATATGCTGCGTGCCACCAATACCGGCATCACCGCCGTGATCAATGACCAGGGTGAAGCAGTCGCGGTCGCGCCTCAGTTCAAGACCACTGTGCTACGTGCTCGTGCCCAGCCCATGACCGGTTCGACACCTTATGTATGGTGGGGTGAAAGTCCATTATTGGTATTTTCGGTCATTGCCCTGGTTTGGGCAGCACTGCGCAGGTCGTTGAGCGCCTGAGAGGTGCCGAGGATGCTTAAGGAAGGTCAGAATAAGTCTATCCATGGCTTATCAGACCGCGCAAAGTAAAAAATGCGATTTTTACTTTGCTTCATTTTCAATCACAATTACCTGATTGAAAATGGTGTCACATCCATGTGCCACGCGGAACCTCTGATTAAATCAGAGGTTCCTTAGTCGTCTTTACAATCGGTGCGTTTGTCAGCGCGTTGAAAACTGTTGTTGCCACAGCGTGGGCAGTCTTCAATATGGGCGGTCGTCAAAAAAGGTACGCACTCACCGCACTGCGTGCATTTCAACATGCCAGGGCCGGCGATTTCACCACTGTAATATAAACTGATTTCGCGGTTGTATTCCTTGAGTGCTTCCAGTTCAATACGGGTACGGTCAGCGACCGAAAGGAACATGTCGACAATTTTGCGTTCCAGTACTTCGATGTCCAGCATCAGCCAGTCGCCGAAATCCGAGCTGGTTTCCAGCATATATTCGGCCGCATCATTGATGTCGCGCTTGACGAACTCGCTGATTTCCTGAGCTTCTTCTGAGCTGACTTCACCCAGATGGATGACCTCTTGCCGGGCCATATCCAGTGCTTTTTGCAAGGTCATGTCGGCCGAGCTGGTGCCTTCGAAAGCGCTACGGATGAACTGCATCATCTGGTTATAGGCATCGATCAGATGGCTGCGTGATTTTGGTGTGGTCTGGTTCATTTCGCTCCTTATTAGCCTGGTTGCAGGCGGGGATGTTTCAATAAGCTTAACGCTAGTGTATCCTTCGATAGCGCTGATCAAGCCGGGTTAAATCAAGTTTTCTATGAAATCCCTGATTTATTCAGAGGTTCCGCATGGCGCATGATGTGCCATCATTTTTGGCCACTTAAGTGACTGAAAATGTAGAAAACAAAAAATCATATTTTTTGTTTTCATACTCTGAGAATTCCAGGAAGGAATTGTTCAGTATTTCCATAAATTTATAGACCAGATATATTATGCTCGCCGGTGAGATCCGACGAACTGTACCTGTGTAAAAATAATCGGTTCATTATTACCTGTATGCAAAAAGACTACGATCCCCGGACTATCGAAACGGCTGCTCAGACACTCTGGCAGGACCAGGACACTTTTCGTGTCAACGAAAAACATCCGGGCGAAAAATTTTATTGTTTGTCGATGTTTCCGTATCCCAGTGGTCGTCTGCACATGGGGCATGTGCGTAATTATACTATCGGCGATGTGATTTCACGTTACCAGAAAATGCTGGGTAAAAATGTGTTGCAGCCGATGGGCTGGGATGCCTTTGGCCTGCCAGCGGAAAATGCGGCGATCAAAAACAAGGTGCCGCCCGCGCAATGGACCTACAGCAATATTGATTACATGCGCGATCAGCTCAAGCGCCTGGGTTTTGCCTATGACTGGAGCCGGGAACTCGCCACCTGCCGACCCGAATATTACCGTTGGGAACAATGGCTGTTCAC
>CAYRNH010000142.1:0-4556 GCA_964425515.1 uncultured Thiotrichaceae bacterium
CGACCTTGGCCTGCAGTTGGCGATCGAGCTGAACCTGGGCCAGGAGTTTGAGGTCCTCCTTGACCACCCATTGGGTTCATTCTTTTAACTGGAGCGCATGTGCTTTTGAAACGCCTGATTGTGTGCATTTTCATCAGCGCTTTTTCGCTGGTTATTGCCGCCTGCGGTCATGAAAATACTGATACGGGTAATACCAGTGTGAGCCAGTTTCTTGATCGGCACTGGCCAGCAGTTTTACCCCCACAGGGTAACCCACCCGCCAGCTTCAGCGCTCTGGAAGCATCGCTAGCGCCACAGTCCTGCGGTACCTGTCACGCCGCGCAGTACGCACAATGGAAAACCAGTTTGCACGCGCATACCATGGGTCCAGGTATTCAGTGGCAATTGCAGCTCATGTCACAGCAACAGGGTAATAAATGTCTGCGCTGTCATGCGCCGCTGGCAGAACAGAAAGCGCTGGTTGCTCTGCAGCAACACTGGCCTAATAGTCCGACTCGGAAGCCCCCCAACTGGGTGCCCGCAGATTTAGCTGATGACGGTCTGGTGTGTGCTGGCTGTCATGTGCGTCATCATCAACGTTTCGGGCCGCCGCCGCGTAAAGAAATTCCAGGCAAACTGCCTCATGGTGGTTTTACTGCCAGTAAGGCATTTCAGGACAGCCGCTTCTGTGCCGCCTGCCACCAGCATCAGGAAAAAGATAACCCTCCCCGCATCAATGGCAAATTACTGGTCGACACCTGGGGGCAATGGCAGAAATCGCCGCAGGCTCAGAAGGGTGTGCAATGCCAGAATTGTCACATGCCCGATCGACAGCATCTCTGGCGCGGAATCCACGATGCAAAAATGACGCGATCAGCAGTGGACGTGCAGATGGTGGTGAAACGTACAGCAGCGAATACGGTGGATATCAAAACCACCGTGCATAACCGTGGCGCAGGACACGATTTCCCTACCTACATGGTGCCTAAAGTCACACTGATCTTTAGTCTGCGGCAGCGCGATACTGGCGTGGTGCGAGAATTCTATCGTTACGTTATCGGCTGGAAGGTGAATACCGAGCTAACCAAAGAGCAATTTGATACCCGGATCCCGGCAGGTGAAAGTCGGGTGCTGAACCTGCCGCTGAGCTTGCCCAAGGCAGATGCGCCCTGGGAGATTGATCTGGTCATCAATGTAGATCCAGATGAGCATTACGAGCGCACGTTTGGCAAGAGTCTGAAAGAACACGCTGACCAGCTTCCCGTGGCGACTCGGAAGGAGTTGCGTCGCGCCTTGTCGGAGGACAGGGCCCGTCGCTACCGATTACTGGAGATGCACAAACCAGTGCCGCCTGAACCTATTGCAAATTAACATCAGCGAATGGCGGAGTGCTAGTATGCAATCATTAAAAATCATCGAAACACACGTAACCATCTGTTTTTATATTGTTTTATGACATGGCACACATCCTGCTTATATAAACTCAAGCGATTATCTGGGGCACTGTATGAAACCACTAAATAGTATCAGGCGTTTGCCGCTGATTCTGCTGCTGGTTTTACCCTGTGCATTCAGCCATGCAGGGCCGTTGGATGGAAAATCTGATGCGACTACTTCGACATCCAGATCCGATGCAAAAACACAGAATACGCAGGAAGCGCAGGACGCATCGAAACCATTTAAATCACGGCTCAAATTTCGCCATGGCCCGGTGTGTATGTGTGCAGATGGGCTGAGTGAATCAGAAATTGACGCAGCACTTAAAAAACGCAAGGACAAGAAACAGTAAGAAACCGGTCTATGGGCTGGCGCAGGTCGGCTAGACGTAATTATAAAAACCACCACTCGTGTGCTGGGCTAAGCATCCGACACACAAAAGAAACAGTAAAAACAGGAGAAGACATGTCTAGATATACTGAGTTTACTCGAGGCCTGGTGCGAAATTTCGCCCATGCTCTGCTGCTGACAGCCCTGCTGGTGATGGGTACTGTTATGTTGATTATCGCCACTCATGATAACAAACCTCAGGCACAACAGGTGCAGGCGCAGAATGATAGCAAGCAAGCCTGGGGTGATGAGGCTCTGTCACATGTGTCTAGTGGTCTGTCCAGAATCTCACCCATTGCGCTGGCGAACGCGTGTGGTCTGGGCGCTTCCAGCTGCTTCAAATGTCACAACGGCAGGCGCGCGCCTGCTGTCAATATGGATGCCAAAAAAGCACCCTGGCACACTGAGCACGAGCCTGTTAATCCGCGTTTGATGATAAAAAGTATGGCGCATAGCAAAATGCTGAGCGACCCACGTACCAACCTTAAGCTAGCCTGTTCAACCTGCCATTCTGGTGTTGATATGACTGTGTTGAGTAAGCCTTACATGTCTTTGCAGGGGGAGAAATAAACCATGAGTCAGCAATTAACAATGAAGGTGCGATATATACACTGGTTGTGCAGCGCAGTTCTGGTCGCGTTGACACCATGTCTGGCATATGCCGGTGCTACTATACAAGTCGGCAAAGAAGGCTCTATGAACATAGACTATTCACTGCAGGTGTGGGCACAACAGCGAGGCTACCGTTCAGCAACAAACTCAGGTGATACCTTCCAGACATTCCTGCGGCGCAATCGCATAACCCTCTCAGGTCAGTATAACGACGTGGTGGGGTACTATGCGCAAATCGACGCTGGGAACGATGGCAAGGACGGCAACAATAATCGCAGTACGTATTACCGCGATGCCTATATCACTATGGATTACACTGATGCCGTGCGTTTCATTGTTGGTCGCTTTAAAAACACGTTCTCGCGTGAAAACCTGGAAGCCTGCCTGGAACCGCTAACGCTTGACCGCGCAGAAACGATTGCTTTTACGCCGTTTGCGGGTAGTCGTGATACCGGTGCTGCCATGTGGGGTAATCTGGCGGATGCAGCGTTTCAGTATCGCTTCATGATAGCCAATGGTCGTAAAGGCCCAGAGGTTGCCAAAGAATCTCCGCGCATGACTCTACGTGTACACTGGAGCCCATTGGATCC
Source organism: uncultured Thiotrichaceae bacterium (assembly GCA_964425515.1). Classification (GTDB taxonomy): domain Bacteria; phylum Pseudomonadota; class Gammaproteobacteria; order SZUA-229; family SZUA-229; genus JASBSR01. The sequence goes on from CAYRNH010000142.1 coordinate 3,009, forward strand.
GGAATACGACTATGGTTATAACGGCACCTATCTGGGCACCAAGCATGTCTTCACCATTGGTATGGCTTATGATTATCAGCCAAATGTTGCCTATGCGAATTATACAACGCAAAGCGATATGGTGAATTACACTGGAAAAACAGTAGATGTGTTCTGGGAGACACCAACTGCCAGTGGTACCTATACACTGTCGGGTGCTTACTTCGATTACGATACCGGAAACGCGATCAATAACGTAAATCATGATCCGACTTTACCGGTGACATCGCAAATGAAAGCTGATTACGTCAAGGGCGGGTATTTGTTCCCAGAGAAAATGGGCATAGGTCGCCTGCAGCTGTTTGCTCGCTTTGAAAATTCTAATTACGCTTATAAACCTACGAATCTTGACCGGACCTGGTCCAGTGTCGGTGCGAACTATTACATTGACGGGCAACGACTGAAAGTGACGGCAGAATTTGCGCAGATCAATTTTGATAAGCAAGATCCGACCGACGCCAGACTCCAGGATTATGGTCAGGCTACAGTGGGTCTGCAATTGATTTTTTAAGCGTGTGATTGCGTGGGTCGGCAGGGTCATTACGCAATACAGTATTGTTGGTGATAGCAGTACGGCAACGCAGCATCGTTAGACGGTGCTGCGTTTTCGTTTGCGAGTGATATAATTGGAGTCTCTTGCATTAAGAGTGATTAGCCATTATGGGACTGGCTTTTGTATATGGGAAGTACGTGCCCCGTTGTTTGTAGCGTAAAATTACTCGAGGTATCTCGTCGACCATGTTCAATGCTTCGCAAATATTCTACCTGCTTGGTGCTGCGCTACTGCTGCTGATAGTCATATTCCTGTTTTACCGATGGGCCCTGTCCGGGCTACGTAAGCGCATTCTTGATGCCCGTGAAGGTCTTTTGCTGGCGGTGGATCTGCCGGCGGTAACGCCGCCGTTCGTTGGTGGTTTGCTGAAAGACTACAATGCCACCATAGCAACTCTGGGTACTATTTTTAAAACAGTCGAAGACTGTCAGAGTCGAGTGCTTGATGAGCGCAATAAGATCAATGCGATACTGCAAAGCCTGCCTGGCGTATTACTAACCGTATCGAATGAATTAATTATCAATATGACGAATCGCCTGGCCGAAGAAACTTTTGCCAACGGCGACGAACCATTGGTTGGTATTAACCTGTTTGATCTGATTCGGTTTAATGAGTCAGATCGAGATGTTCTGCGCGACAGCTTTTTATATAAACAACCCATTCGAAATCTGGAAATTTCACTGAAGATAAAGTCAAAGACGCACTGGTTCTCTCTCAACGTGGTGTTTTTCAGTGAAAATGAAGCTGAGATGGAGGCTATTCTTACCCTGCTAGATATTAGTGAAAATCGTGATTTGCAGGAGACTCTGACGAGCCGAGAAAAGCTGGTTGCTATGGGGCAGCTCGCCGCTGGTGTTGCCCATGAATTGAATACGCCCCTGGGAAGCATTCTGGGTTATATCCAGCTGATCAAAGACGGTTTGCCAGACCAGGGGAAACCGGTTGAGTTCGCCAGG
>CAYRNH010000142.1:4566-6579 GCA_964425515.1 uncultured Thiotrichaceae bacterium
AATCGGGAAAAATGCAGTGGCGAGACCTGTGATATTAATCAGCTGCTGGCGACTATTACTGATACGTTTTTGAGTTGTCGAACACGACGCTATGGTATTGATATCAAGATGGAGCTGCAACAGGAGCTTCCGCCGGTAGAAGGCGATTGCGGTCAGCTGGAAATTGTATTTACCAATCTAATTATCAATGCTATTCAGGCGGTTGATGGTGTCGTTGAGCCGTATATCATTTTGCGCAGCTGGCAGAGTGACAACAATTATGTTTGCGTTAGTGTTGAAGATAATGGTCCTGGCATACCTGTAGATATTCGGCGAAATATTTTTAATCCATTTTTTACCACTAAAGAAGTCGGTGCTGGCAGTGGTCTGGGGCTGGCAATTTCGCAGGCACTGCTAGCCAAGCGTGGTGCTTTTATTAAATATGATGTGGAATATGTTCAGGGCGCGCGTTTCGTCATTGATCTTCCAGTTGTAGATGTACGGAGAAATGTGGCATGAATAAACCCGCCTCAGCCAGTGTCTGGCATGCCCGAGTAGAACACGACAAGCCAGTCGTTCTGGTTGCTGAAGATGATCGCAATATGCGAGATCTGATCGCCAATGTGTTGTCGGGGTCGAGCATGACTTTCGAAACGGTGTGTGTTGAGAATGCACATCTGGCGATGGACTATGTGGAAACCACGCCAGTAGCGGTGGTGGTGAGTGATCTCAAAATGCCGGGAGCGAGTGGCCTGGATTTGCTTAGTTTTGTGCAGGCACGTGATCCCACTATCCAGGTGGTTATGGTCACCGGTCACGCCACTGTGGAATCGGCAGTGACAGCGCTGAAACAGGGATCGTTTGACTATATACGCAAACCATTCGACAACATCGAATTACTCAACGTAGTCGAACGTGCCTTGCAATACCATCATTTATGTAACGAAAACCAGAACCTTAGAGAGCGCCAGCGTTTGCTTTTAGAAACCGGCAGTCTCATTGGTGTTTCACAGGCGATGGAAAAAATACGTCGATTGATTGATGCCGCCGCGGTGCATGATTGCAGTGTTCTGATCACAGGTGAAACGGGTTGTGGCAAAGAGCTGGTGGCGCGACAAATCCAGCTACAAAGCGCCAGAAAGGAACAGCCTTTCGTGGTGATAAACTGCGCAGCGATACCTGAAAATCTCATCGAAAGCGAATTGTTCGGTTATCGAAAAGGCGCGTTTACCGGAGCAGATCGTAATAAGACCGGGCTATTTGAAGAAGCCAATAAGGGTACTTTGTTTCTTGATGAAATTAATAATGCACCGCTGGCGCTGCAGGCAAAATTATTACGCGTGCTCCAGGACGGGTCCTTTTATCCCATGGGTGAAACCACGCCAGTAGCGGTGGATGTTAGAGTGCTGGCGGCGAGCAATAGAAACATTGTCGAGCTGATTCAAAAAGGTGAGTTTCGCGAAGACCTGTATTATCGCCTGATGGTAATGGAGATTAATCTACCAGCATTGCGCGAGCGCCGTGATGATATTCCTTTGTTGGCATATTATTTTCTAAACAAACACTGTCTGCGACTCGATAAAGCTGTAAGTGGTATCACGACTGAGGTGCTGGGTGCTTTGTTACGACATGACTGGCCGGGAAATGTACGCGAGCTGGAAAATCTGATACAGCGTATGATTATTATGACCGAGGGCGATAAGATCGGCATGGATGTATTGCCGCAGAATCTGGTCGGTGATAAGGACGCGCCGCTCAGGGCGCTGGACTATATCGCACCACAAAGCCTCGAAGAACTGGAAGCCTACTTTATTCGTAAAACCTTGCGTGAATGTCAGGCTGATCGGGCTCTGGCCGCGAGCATACTGGGCATCGACAAATCAACACTGTGGCGCAAGATAAAGCGCTACGGCCTTGAAGATATTGATGATGACGTCTGAGCCTGCGAATAATATCTCCGACATATGGAGCGCAGGCGCCCAGCGCTGCTAGAAATAAACAGTGGCAAAAGCTAGAAGCGAAACCGCTAAAAGC
>CAYRNH010000143.1:0-6561 GCA_964425515.1 uncultured Thiotrichaceae bacterium
GCAAAATGAAAAAAGGCAGTACCGAGCCATTGTACGAGAAATATGTACTCAAGTTACTGGGTATCAAGAAACTGAGTTAGTGTATTTAAATAGTAAAAAAGGCCCGGATATTAGAGCCTTTTTTATATCAGGTCATATTAAATATTATCCGATGAGAGGAACTACTAAATGAAATTAACCACAACCGCTGTCGTTGTAGCACAACTGCTTAGCGTCAACGCATACGCTGCCATTGACAATATAAAATTGAATGGTGATACAAAACTTTTTTATTCTACTAGTGATGGCCAGTCTATCAGCCTGTTTGATAAACAGGGCGCCATAGGTCAGGGTGCTTTAGGCTTTGGAGCTACTGCCGACCTAACCAAAGGTGTTACTGCGGGTATCCACTTAACGGCGCTGAGCACATTAGGTCTGCAAAATCGGCTAGTTGACGGCGTATGGGAAGGTACCAATGGCGTTTCGGATTCTTTCTGGTTTGATGAAGCCTGGGTGGCCGCTACAACAGGTAAAACTACAGTAAAAGCCGGGCGTATGACATTAGACACCCCTATTGTATTTACCGAAACATGGTCAATTGCTAAAAACACCTTTGAAAGCGCCGTATTAATAAATCAGAGCCTTCCCGAAACTACCCTGGTCGCCGCATTCGTTGGCGGAACCAACAGTAATAATATTGTTAATCCTGTAACAGGTAGTAGCATTGAAAATGGTTCGCAATATACCGGTTTAGGTAATGCGGGTGGTGTAGTACAAAAATTTAACGCCAACGGCACCACCAACTTTAGTCAATTCTATCGCGGCGCGTATGCCGTCGCAGCAATCAATAACTCGATTAAACCAATAACCCTGCAGGGCTGGTACTATTCAGCACCACAGTATTTAACTGCATACTGGTTACAAGCTGACTATAAAGCCAATGGCTTTCTTGCCGGCGGTCAATATACTCAAAACAACTACACCAGGAGTGCGCAACTTCCTATAGCAAAAGACGCCAACAATTCTGCCTGGGCATTAATGGGTGGTTATGAAATTAAAGACATTGCAACCGTTAAACTGGCTTATTCTCAAACAGGTACAGAAACCGATAGCACAGTCGGTCTTGGTGCCGGCATGAACCTTGCCGGCAGTCAGTCTAAGCTGTACACCGAAGCCTGGTGGAACTATGGTTACGTTACCCGAGCTGATACTTCTGCGTTCAATATTACGATAAGTGGTAATGCTGCCGGTTTTGATCTGGCGGGCTACTATACTGCAACTAGTTCAGGTAACAACAATAATACTGTTGCGGGAAAAGACCTGAAGGAACTTACCTTTACCGGCACGAAATCTTACGGCCCATTAGATGCAACTCTGGCATATATTAATACCAAAGCTGATGATCAAAATAATGGATCATCCTATAGCACCATTCAGGCCTACATGACATATAACTTTTAGACATATCGATAGCCCTTAAATTAAAGCCATTGCCATTTGGCAATGGCTTTTTTTGTCCAGGATAAAATAGAGGCATCTGGCAGCACATTACTAATACTATATCGTATTATTTTAGGAGAAAGTAACGATGGGATTGATTGACTGGTTTAATGCTTTATCCAGAGGCGATGAAAAATCTGCGCAGGCTGCACTTGCAAAGCTGCAGTCGGGTATCATCAAGGAAGATAGCGTGATCGATGGTCTGGATTTCGCTGCGGCAATCGAAGCACATCGCAAATGGAAGGAGCGGTTAACCGCCTATGTTCAAGGAACATCCTCCGAAGAACTGGATTACACAGCTATCTGCCGCGATGATCAATGTGTTTTAGGCAAGTGGATTTATAGTTCCGGCGCAACTTCAATGGCTAATTTGTTAATCTTCCATCAGCTCAAAGCCACGCATGCAAAATTTCACGTTACAGCCTCACGAGTTGTCGAACTTGCACAGAATAATGACAAGGTTTCCGCGCAAAAACTCCTCGTCGGTGATGAGTATGGCAAAGCCTCCGTTGAGGTTCAGAGCCTGATTGCCAAACTATATGGCGAAATGATGAGCCAGTAATACTTTAATAACTCGACTCAGGTTTCTTTCAAGCAGGACAGACAACCGCAACCTTCGAGTTAATACAGTACTTGCAGCAGTAGATACTTCCATTGCCCGGACGGCAGCTTTCCCATGGACACACGCCCGATGCGGATACGTTTCATCGCCAGCGCTTGTAGTACGGCTGCGCCATTACTAGCAATTAAAGGGAACAGATTTATTGAATTGAAATATATCCGTCCTTTTTGTTTCACGGCTGGTGTCTGCGAACACCCAGCTCTCTGGCCAACTGGGCAGCGTCTTTATTTCACTGTTCTAACAGGGCGACGGCGTCTCGTTTAAATTCAGCACCAAAGGTCGTTCTGGCTTTTATGATCATTTTTACTCTGCCGTGGGGCTATCCCCTTTTGTTTCAAATTGAACGCGTGCTTTTCGCGGCCCGCAGGGTGAAGAGCATGAGGCCCGAAATAACCGCAGAGACGCAGAGGAAGCATGTCTGTTAACGGCCAATAGCCAACAGTCATACAAATAATGATCGCTGCGTCACCTTTGATTTTATACCCTCATTTTTGCTCCTTATTGATATCCCCACCAACCCGATCAAGCCAGAGCCAAACAGCCATACAGAAGCGGGCACGGGTACAGGCGCGCCTAATGTCAGGTTAAAGCTAAAAGTCGATTCAAGCGGATAAGTGGCCGCGCCCGGAGATTTCGTGGCGATAGCACTTCCTGAAATCAAGAATACTTCGGACGGGCTTAAGTAGTACGGATTAAGAACGCCGGTTGTTCCCGTTATTGGTGAAACCACCGTCGTGTCCTTATTATAGATATAAAGATTTGCGTAACCATGATTGAAGTAGTCGACACCACCTGAGCCGCTCGCGCTAAATGCGAAAGACTCTGGCTTATCTAATGTAAACCACACCAAAATATCAGCTACTGCGCCTTCACCGGCACCATATACACCTGCCGACCCAGTTCCGGAGATCTGATTGGGAGTGATCGTCGAGTCAAGCATAGCTGTAGCAGTTCCGTAGGATGCAGTGCTGTCACTTATCACATCCAAATACAAGGTAGAACCATCGAACTGACCAGCAGCCGCAGTTACTGAAGGAGCCAGAGTGGAATCCAGGAAAATAGCACTAGCATAGGCCGGACTCACTACACATCCAATCAGCACCCCAAAGCACGCCTGTTTTAGAATTGGATATAGATTCATAATTGAATTCCCTGGTATGTACGAGATGATTATATTAGGCGCCCATAACTGTGGTCAAAAAATAATCCATCCGCCATCTTTAATTTCTGAATAGTAAGAATGCTTCTCATTTGTCACCGCCCCCTATTATTCGTTTAACTAATTTTAGACTCAATCAATAAATCGGAATGAAATTTTAATCATGTACTTATCCTGTTCTATCTCAATGTAGATACATGGTTACATTTCTTGATTAATATCAATTCTGTGAGCATTGGTGTTGTTACTCTCTGCGCACACGCATCCCGATCATACGGAGTCAATAAATGATAAATAGTAATCTGGTACTAGCAAGGACAGCAGTGATGTTTACTGCGTTGCTCGCAAGCGCACCAATAATGGCAATTGAAAAAAATGATATTCTGGTCAATGCTCGCGTTCTCAATATATCACCGAATGTTGGCGATAATCAGGTAATGGCAGGTGGCGCACCGCTTGCTGCACCAGCAGGTATTGATGTTGAAGATGCTAAATCACTGGGCGTTGACATCACCTACATGGTAACAAATAACCTTGGTGTCGAATTAATGCTAGATACAGCTTCAAGACATAATGTCAAAGGCACTGGAAACCTCACCGGTGTGAGTGTTGGAGACGTAACAGTTTTGCCGCCATCCGTAATAGCGCTGTGGCACTTCATGCCCACGAACAACGTCCGTCCATACATGGGCGCGGGTATAAATTACACTATGTTCTTCAAAGAAGGGACAACAGGTCAGTTCACCAGCACCTTGAACACTGTTCTGGGTGGTGGCGTAACTTCTACGGATGTATCGGTCGATGACGCTTTTGGTATCGTCGTTCAGGCCGGCGTAGATATTGATATAAACAAGGACTGGTACGTAAGTCTTGATGCAAAATACATCAAACTGGACACCAAGGCCACCATACAGGTTAATGGCGCAGATGCAGCAACTGTTAACTTTGATGTAAACCCGCTGGTATTAGGTGTTGGTGTTGGCACACGCTTCTAAATAAACAAAGTACACAAGATAAAGGGAATAGATTTATTTAAACTTAAATAAGTCTGTTCCCTTTTAGATGTCCCCATTTCCAGAAAAAATTACTCTCTGGCGCCTGTTTCCATTCAGAGGTTCGCGACCTGGTCGAGACCGAAAGACACAACCGCGTAATATATAAGTGTGAAGATCACACTGCTGATCGCGAGCGGAAAATAAATTCGGCGCATGTCGATGCCCAGCAATTCGAGTCCCGCCAGAATGGGTTCCTGACCAACCACAGCGCGGCCAATGGTGAGACCACCCCAGACGCCCCACCTTCTGGCATACCCAATAGCCTTAGGCGTGCGAATCCGTTCGACCCAGCGATGGATAAAGCCGATCTGCGTGCCCTTTCGCATAAGCCATGTGAAAACAAGACCCTCTATGTAGTTCGCCGTCGCGACCACAGGCATGAGGATCCACGCGCTATAGTGCGCCTCGTATCCAACGCCAACCGCCACCGATGGCCCCAGGATTAAACCGGGGGTCATCGACAAGCCGATGATAGAGAGCCATGTCCAGAAAGTTGTCATATAGGGTGAATTATAGGATGTAATTCATAACGACAGGATGTCCGGAATTACCGCAGACGTCGCAGAGGAAAACGCTATTGGTTTTGGTCAAAAATAATCGCTACATCCCCTTTATTTTTGCCATAACTATCAACTACTTCCCTGCCCCATTGACTATCGCCAGGATGAGCGTATTCTTGCAAAATAGACCGTTCGGTCTATTTTGCTCGATCTAGTCAACAAGAGGAAACCACAATGCGAATAGCTAAAGACAAGGTTAATGTGAGAATGGAGATTCCCGGGGCTGTCATACGTCAGCAAACAGAATTTGGTGATGTGACCGGATACGGTAAAATTAGTGGCGAGTGCTTTACGCTTTCAGCGGGTGTAGATACCACGCCATTGTTCCAGGGCCTGGAAGGAAATCTCTGCCAATGTCCCCACTGGGGCTTTGTTTTGCGTGGACAGCTTACGACGACTGACGCGAAAGGAATTAAAGAGACAGTGAAGTCGAATGATCTGTTTTACTGGCCGCCCGGACATAATGTCATGGTTGATGCTGACGCCGAGATCGTCATGTTCAGCCCCCAACACGAGCACAGCCATGTGATCGATCACATGATCGCCAAGGTCAGTGGCTAGCATGCAGTAGCGGGAGCAGCCACTGCCAGGAATGACACACGACTTACTGACCTGCAAAATCAGTAGCCGCACATATTGCAACAGCCACATGGTTTAACCGATCACACAGAAAAGAAATGATACATCCGACTAAACAGCGATTGATCGAAGCTGGATTAACCATGCTCTTGCGGCAAGGCTACAACGACCTTGGAATACAGGCGCTGCTCTCAGCCACCTCTATTCCGAAAGGTTCGTTTTATCATCACTTCGAGGACAAAGAAAACTTTGCGCTCGAGGTTATCGACTGGTATATGCAACAGGTGCATGCAGGTCTCGACATGTGTCTTAATGACAAGGAACGTCCACCGCTGGAACGAATACGCCGGTTCTTTGAGTTAACACTGCAAACTTACCGAGACGAGGGTTACATGGGCTGCCTGTTAGGTGGACTCGGGCAGGAACTATCAGGTGTGAGCGAAGTGTTTCGGCGCAAGGTCGAATGGTGTTTTAACGAAATTGCCAGTCGAATTGCAGTGTGTCTGGAGATTGCCCGAACCAATGGTGACATACCCGCCGAATCCGATCCGTCGAAGATGGCAAGTTTGCTGGTTGATTGCTGGGAAGGCGCGGCTTTACGCAGTCGTCTGCAAGGAGATTCAGCGCCGTTGACTGCCATGCTCGATTTTTATTTCAAGTCGGCAGGTGATCAATGATCGGGGATTAAAGCGGTCGGAGACATTTTAAATGCTTCTCATTTGTCACCGACCCCTTTTATTCTAAAATGACTTAATCTGCTTTTGCGTAGTCGTACCAGACGGCCTCGATATTGTGGCCATCAGGATCATAGACAAACGCAGCATAGTAGCCCGGCCAGTAATCACGATAGCCTGGACCGCCATTATCATCCGCGCCTGCGTCCAGTGCCGCCTTGTAAAAAGCCTCAACCTCCTGTTGATTTTTTGCTTCGAAAGCAAGATGAGTCGGCACCACGGTGTCCATGCTCTCAATCCAGAAGTCGGTGTTCTTCCCATCATTAAAACCCGCCGCCTCACCGTACTCCATATTGTTACTATAACCAAGCGGCGCCAGGGCTTTCTTATAAAATTTCTTTGATTTCTTATAGTTGCTCACTGGTAATACTGT
>CAYRNH010000144.1:0-6524 GCA_964425515.1 uncultured Thiotrichaceae bacterium
GCGCTATCGAGTTCTACCGTCTGCTTTCATCGTTTGACTTCATGAGCTCGACACCCACACTGTTTAATTCAGGAACACTGCGCCCGCAGTTATCGAGCTGCTATCTGACCACCGTGCCGGATGATCTCGACGGTATCTTCAGCGCGATTAAAGACGATGCCATGCTATCGAAATACGCGGGCGGTCTGGGCAACGACTGGACCCGGGTACGCGGTATGGGCGCGCATATTAAAGGAACCAACGGCAAGTCTCAGGGCGTGGTGCCGTTCCTCAAAGTGGCCAATGACACCGCAGTCGCGGTGAACCAGGGCGGCAAGCGCAAGGGCGCGATGTGTGCCTATCTTGAAACCTGGCACATCGATGTCGAAGAATTCCTCGACCTGCGCAAGAACACCGGCGATGATCGCCGTCGCACCCACGATATGAACACTGCGAACTGGATTCCTGACCTGTTCATGAAACGTGTTGCTGAAGACAAAGAATGGACCCTGTTCTCACCCAACGAAGTCCCTGAACTGCACGACCTTTGCGGCGCGAAATTCGAAAAAGCCTACCTGGCCTACGAAGAAAAAGCCCGCGCTGGTGAAATCCGTGTTTACAAAACAGTCAAAGCCGCCAATCTCTGGCGCAAGATGCTGAGCATGCTGTTCGAAACCGGGCATCCCTGGATTACCTTTAAAGACCCGTGCAACCTGCGCTACACAAACCAGCACATCGGCGTTGTGCATAGCTCCAACCTGTGCACCGAAATCACGCTGCATACCAACGATGCTGAAATTGCGGTGTGCAACCTGGGCTCGATTAACATCCCTGCGCATATCGACGACAATGGTCTTAACACCGAAAAACTCGAACGCACCATCAACACCGCGATGCGCATGCTGGATAACGTGATTGATTACAATTATTACAGCGTACCGCAGGCACGTGAATCTAATCTGCGTCATCGCCCGGTGGGCATGGGCATCATGGGTTTCCAGGACGCTCTTTATAAGCAGCGTCTGCCCTACGCCAGTGACGAAGCGGTGACCTTCGCCGACCGCACCATGGAAGCGGTCAGTTATTACGCGATCAAGGCCTCGACCAATCTCGCCGAAGAACGTGGCCGTTATTCCAGCTTCGAAGGTTCGCTGTGGAGCAAGGGCGTACTGCCGATCGATTCCATCGACTATCTGGCCGAAGGCCGTGGCGGTTATCTCGATCTCGACCGCAGCCACACCTTTGACTGGGACTCGCTACGCAACCGCGTGCAGAAAATCGGCATGCGCAATTCCAACACCATGGCAATTGCACCGACTGCCACTATTTCCAATATCTGTGGCGTCAGCCAGTCGATCGAGCCGACCTATCAGAACCTGTTCGTGAAATCGAATCTGTCGGGTGAATTCACTGTGGTGAACCCCTACCTGATTCAGGATTTGCGTGAGCATGGTCTCTGGGATGAAGTCATGGCTAATGATTTAAAATATTATGATGGCAGTGTGCAACAGATCGACCGTGTACCGGATAAGTTAAAGCAACTGTATCAGACTGCATTCGAACTCGACCCACGCTGGCTGGTAGAAGCGGCTGCGCGTCGCCAGAAATGGATCGACCAGGGGCAGTCGCTGAACCTGTATATGTCGCAACCCAGCGGCGCACGCCTCGATGCGCTTTATAAACTGGCCTGGGTACGTGGCCTCAAGACCACCTATTACCTGCGCTCGATGGGGGCTACCCATGTTGAGAAATCAACCATGGACAGCAGCCGTGCTACCAAGTTGAATGCGGTGCAAAACAGCACAGCAGAAGCAGCACCAAAAGCATGCTCGATTCTCGATCCTGAGTGCGAAGCATGCCAGTAAGAGCAATGAATAATTAATAATAAAAAGCTTGTACCCGAATGCTTGCATCGGGTATGAACAATAAGAAGCAGGATCAATATAAAAAAACATGGAGTGATTGAAGGGGTTTGTAAAAAATAATAAAAATAAAAGTCGGGGGGTGCACATGGGTCTGTTAGCAGAGCTCAAAGAGGCAATTTACGATTTGCCATTAGCACGTAAGCCGGGACGCGATGAAGTGGCTCATTTTTGTGAACACCATGGAATCAGGCGCAGATTTGTACGGGCGCGGACCACGTGGCAGGCACTCACTCCCTCGACAGTCAGACCCTGGTGGATAATATTGAACCCGATAAAAAACACGATGAACAACAAAGCAACACAAAATAAATCTTCACATAATAAAAAAATTGTTAAAGAGGTAATCAACAATGCTTAACTGGGACGATCCACTTGCCAAATTTAGTTCTGATGCCGGCAATATGCCACAGCAGCAACCTCCTGCACACAAAGCGCCGCACGCAGGTGACGGTCTGGTCAGCAATGAAGCACTGATGGCGACTGCGGGTGCTGCGCCCAGCGTCAACCCCGAACCCAGAACAGTCGATCTTGATCATGCTGAAGGCGCGCTCGATGCTGATGTGAATACTGGCCTGGAAGAAATCGAAATCGGTGCTGCTCGCATCCAGGTGGACGATAAAAAAATCATCAACTGCCGCGCTGACCTCAACCAGCTGGTGCCATTCAAATACGACTGGGCCTGGCAGAAATATCTTGACGGTTGCGCCAACCACTGGATGCCGCAGGAAATCAACATGACTGCCGACATCGCACTGTGGAAGGACCCAAACGGTCTGACCGAAGACGAGCGAGCCATTGTGCAACGCAATCTGGGGTTTTTCTCGACCGCGGATTCACTGGTGGCCAACAACCTGGTGCTTGCCGTGTATCGCCACATCACCAATCCGGAATGTCGCCAGTATTTATTGCGCCAGGCGTTTGAGGAAGCGGTGCATACCCACGCTTATCAATATTGCGTGGAATCGCTGGGCATGGACGAAGGCGAAGTCTTCAACATGTATCGCGAAGTGCCCGTGGTCGCGCGCAAGGCGGAATGGGCATTGCCGTTCACCAAACATCTGTCGGATCCCAACTTCCACACCGGCACACCGGAAAACGACCAGAAACTGCTGCGTGAACTGATCGCGTTCTACGTGATCTTCGAAGGCATTTTCTTCTATGTCGGTTTCACCCAGATTCTGTCCATGGGACGCCGCAACAAAATGACCGGCGTTGCTGAACAGTTCCAGTACATTCTGCGTGACGAATCCATGCACATGAATTTTGGTATCGATGTAATCAATCAGATCAAGATCGAAAATCCGCATCTATGGACAGCCGAGTTCAAACAGGAAGCAATCGACATGATTCGCGATGCTGTCGAACTCGAGTCTCAGTATGCACGCGACACCATGCCGCGCGGCGTACTCGGTTTGAACGCACCGATGTTCGAAGAATATCTGCAGTTCATTGCCAACCGTCGCTGCTCACAGATTGGCCTGCCCGAACAGTATCCGGGTGCTGGCAATCCTTTCCCATGGATGTCGGAAGTACTCGATCTGAAAAAAGAAAAGAATTTCTTCGAAACCCGCGTCACCGAATATCAGACCGGTGGTGCGCTGAGCTGGGACTAATTGGTGGTGAGTAATCCGCGTTTATGGACATAAAAAATAACAAGCCACGGAGGCTAGTGCTGTAACTGTAAAGGCGGTAGCTCGTACTACCGCCTTTTTTATTTCCTGCACATTATTCAGTTTCAAAATAGCCCGGGAACCTGATGAAGATTATCGAAGTCATCGCTGATGCTGGCCACGAAGACACTATTCGCGGTATCGCCGAACAACATCTGGTAGAAGATCTCTGGTTCAGCGCGGTGAACGAAGACGGCCGTATCGCTGCACGCATGCTGGTACGTCCGGAACACCGCCAGGCGGTGCTCGATGTTTTACAGACAATATTGAGCTCATCGGAAAATGCCCGCATCCTGATACATCCAATAGAAGCTTCACTGCCCAGACCCAGTGAAAGCGAGGAAGAGGAAACTGCGAAACGAAAGAAGTCGACCATTATTACGCGCGAAGAGATTTTTTCCCAGGTTGAAAAAGGCGCTCAGCTAAGCAGAAATTATCTAATCCTCATTGCGCTTTCTGCGGTCGTATCCTCGATCGGTTTGCTGGAAGACAATGTCGCAGTCATCATCGGCGCCATGGTGATCGCGCCCCTGCTCGGCCCTAATATCGCATTCGCGCTTGGTACTACCATGGGTGACAGCAAATTGATCATCCAGGCGCTCAAGGCGCTGGCAGCCGGGCTCGCAGTCGCCGTGCTCGTGGCCATAGGCATCGGTTATATATGGCCCGACCTGCTCTACAGCAGCGAAGTACTGGCGCGTACCAATGTGACTTTTTCTGGTGCATCCATCGCGCTGGCCTCAGGTGCAGCCGGTGCGCTCTCGCTGGTCACCAGCGTGTCCGGTGTCCTGGTCGGTGTCATGGTCGCAGTTGCACTGATGCCGCCAGCGACCACCATTGGATTGATGCTGAGCACCGGCGATTACCAGGCCGCCTTTGGCGCCACCCTGCTACTGGCAATGAACATTGCCTGCATCAACCTGTCAGCCAAAATTGTGTTTTTATCAAACGGCATCAGACCCAGAACCTGGCTTGAAACCCGCAAGGCGAACCAGTCACGTGCCCTGTCCATTATTTTCTGGATATCATTGCTGCTGATCATTGCTTTGACCATCTATCTTAGAGAGCATGTTTAAATAAGCCGCACAGGAGCCCTCCAGCGCCATGAACCAGAAACTCATCCTGCTGCCGCTGCTTGCGCAGATTCTACTAACGATCATCGTCTCGCTGCGCCTGGTAACGGCTCGTATCAACGAGATGCGACAGAAACGAATACACCCGCAAAAAATTGCGACCAGCACGGGCGCGACCCAGCAATTAAGCGATTCCTTAAAAATATCGGATAATTTTTCAAACCAGTTCGAAACGCCGGTGGTGTTCTACACCCTGATTATTCTGCTCTATATCACCAGCATGGCGAATACGGTGTTTATGATACTGACAAGCCTGTTTGCAGTATTGCGCTATGTTCACAGTTATATTCACTGTGGCAGTAACAATGTGATGCAGCGATTTTATGTATTTGTTGCCAGCGCAATATTGCTGTGGTTAAGCTGGATCCTGTTTGCGTTTGAGTTAATAAAAAGCCTGTAGCGCGCCCGATAGAAATGCGTTCTTACATCACATTTTTTACAAGGGCGATCAATAATTCGAGAATAACCGGAATGGTCAAAACAAAGAAAAAACGGGCTGCATAAATATTAAGCTTGCTTCTTTCCGGTACCGGAAAGAAAAACGCCTCGGTAAAAAGAAAATACGACATACTAGAAAAAGCAATCAATCCCGATATCAGAAAGAATGCATTCCCTGTCATCGACATCGAAACAGTAAAGCCAACGACAGCAATAGCAAACACGACAACGGAATAGAGCCGGTATTTTTTTATATTATCTTTATTCATGTTGTTAACATCTGAGTTTCAGCGCAGCCGTTATCGTGCCACCTATTTCTGCAAAAAGCGAGACTGGCTGTAATATCTTTAATATCAGCGATGTCTCTGCTATTTCATAAACCAGCGCGGCAGCATTGAACGCAACACATTGTCTTTGAGTACATAGTGATGAAACAGGCCGGCACATGCGTGAAGGCCCGCAATCCAGATGATAGCATCGCCCAGCCAGGTATGAATCTCTGCAATCGTTTCGCCGAGCGCATGCGACTTTGTAAGCTGCGGAGCAATCTGTAAACCGCCGAGCAGCGTAAGGTCATGCCCTTCTAGCCAGGCACCGGTAATCGCAGTCAGCGGCAATGCTAACAGCAGCACATAAAGAGATACCTGAACGACCTTCGCCGCAGTCTCCATCCAGGCCGCCACTTGTGGTGGCGACGGCCGAGTGTCGACACTACGCCAGAGGAGCCGCACAAAAGTTAGCACAAATATGCTCAGTCCCAGGGTTTCGTGCAACTGGCGATCAAAATCACGCGCGGCCGCGTAGATGCGATCTTCTGAGCCACCCGGACCATAGATAAAAGCGACCAGCACAAGAATTGCAGTCAGCCAGTGTAAAGTCTGCGCTGGTATACCATATCGGGTGGGTGATGTGCGTTGCATAAAAATCTCTCTCATCTTCTAAATGTGAAACAAACGTCAAGCCTAGCTTAAAATTGAATTGATTACCCTGTTGTGAGTCACACACTAATATTTTTAGTTCCTGAAAGGAGCATTTGATGAGCATTTTATTCTCGCCCGTTAACTTTGGACCGTTGACCATAGTCAATCGTATTGTCGTAGCGCCCATGTGCCAGTATTCGGCCGACCAGGGAAAAGCCACCGACTGGCACACCATTCACCTGGGCATGCTGTCACTGTCCGGTGCCGGATTACTGATTATCGAAGCGACCGCAGTGAATGCGCGGGGCAGAATCAGCTATGGCGATCTTGGTTTATGGGACGATGCCACCGAGCAGGCACTTGCGAAAACACTCAGCGCGATCAGACAATATTCAAACATCCCGATTTGTATACAACTGGCCCATGCCGGGCGCAAGGCCTCGACCGAAAAACCCTGGC
>CAYRNH010000145.1:0-6521 GCA_964425515.1 uncultured Thiotrichaceae bacterium
CAGATCCGCCGCCGAACCCTGCACCGCGGACGCAATTGCCATCCGTTCCCCGCTCTGCACGAGGTTCCGGTTCGGGCTCGCCAGTTCGGGCAGCGGACGCCGCCGTCCGAGGATCGTGCTCACAGAACCCGTGCGGCGCGCATCCTCGAGCAGATGATCGATGTACCGCTTCACCCTGGGGAACGCCGCAAAGTAGTCCTTGATGTAATGGCAAAGAATGGTTTGCTAACGCAGACACAGGCTGATCTGCTCGCGGCAAAACCTATCGATGTCACTCAACACGCACGTCGTGGTCATTACCCGGCATTTACTGATCTGGTGAAGCGCCAGTTGCAGGAAAATTACAGTCTTGATGATCTGCGTTCGGACGGTTTGCGGATATTCACAACACTTGACCCTCTTGTACAAAAGGCAACGGAAGATGCGGTAACTACAGTGTTGCCAGAAATTGATTATCGTAAACAGGGTTTGCAAACTGCAGCTATTGTTGTCGCGCCTAACAGTGGTGATGTGCTGGCCGTGGTGGGCGATCGCAGACCTTCCTATTCTGGCTATAATCGTGCGCTGGATGCCAGTCGCCAAATTGGTTCATTGATTAAGCCGGTTATTTATCTTGCTGCCTTGCAGCATCCTGATCGCTACACGCTGGCAACCGTGCTTGATGATAGTCCGCTCCGTGTGCTGGGTGACGACAAAAAAATATGGGCGCCGGAGAATTATGACCACAAGTATCACGGTAAGGTATTGTTGTTTGATGCTTTGTTGCATTCTTACAATATTCCAGCGGCGAGAACAGGTTTAGACATCGGTCTGGCTGATATTGTCAAAACCTTGCATGATCTGGGTAGTCCGCGCGATTTGCCGCCGTATCCGTCAATCACGCTGGGCGCGGTGCCGATGACTCCATTCGAAGTCGCCTCGGTTTATCAGACCTTTGCCGCTAACGGCTTTAACAGCCCATTGCGTAGTGTGGTTGCGGTGCTGGATAATTCGGGCAAAACGCTGAGTCGTTACCATCTTTCTGTGAATCGCAAAATTAACCCGGATGCGATTTCGCTGGTGAATTACACTATGAGCCAGATTACCCGAACCGGGACGGCCCACAGCCTGGCGAAAGAGCTGAACCTGGCGGTGGCGGGTAAAACCGGTACCACCAATGACTTGCGAGATAGCTGGTTTGCCGGCTTCAGCGGTGATCGGGTCGGCGTGGTCTGGGTGGGTAATGATGATAACAGGCCAGCAGGCATTACGGGTGCTACTGGCGCGCTGCGGGTCTGGTCGGCGTTTATGTCCAGAATAGCGCATCGCCCATTCAAACCCGCAATGAGTGCCAATATTAAAATGCACTGGGTGGACCGTGCCACCGGCGAACTCTCAAAGCAGGGCTGTGAAAATGCGATAGAATTACCCTTCATCACTGGCTCGGAGCCAACTACTTCCAGTCCCTGTGCAGGAAGCACGACCGGCAACTGGTTACGAGGAATCTTTAATTGATCATGAAACTCTATAGCCTCAGATTTTTACTCGTTCAATTGCCAGTCGCTGGCATCTTTATATTGCTTACTGCCTGTGCCAGCGTTGGCGGAGGTGGTGCATCATCCACAGTTCCAATGCCAGCTAAGTCAGCTGCACTTGCGACCAGTACTGCGCATTTTCCAGAATGGTCGGTGATCACCATTAGTGTGGGCGACAGTGGTCAGCAGGCGGCAGCGTCGCCAGCGGTGATTAAGCTGACCGGGCAGGCCGATAAAGAAATCGCCAGATCTGACTGGAAGTCCGCGCAAAACACACTCGAGCGATTATTACGTATTGCTCCTGATTACGCACCAGGCTGGAGTCGCATGTCCTGGCTGGCGCTGCAGAACAAGAAGCCGGAACGTGCGCGCGAGCTGGCGACACGCAGCAATTCCTACGCCACAGGCCGCATCGATCTGAAACTTCTGAACTGGCAATTCTTTCGTCAGGCCAGTGTGATGCTGAATGATCAGGGTGAGATACAGCGGGCTGATCGTAATATCCACGCGCTGGAGAACCTTTAGTGCGGGCAGCCGATTTTCTCGGTAAAAGCGGCAGTTTATCGACAGCGCTGGATGGTTTTCAGGTTCGTGAAGGTCAGATCGATCTGTGCGAAGCGATTGATGAAGCGATCAGTCACAAACAGGTGCTGGTCGCCGAAGCCGGCACGGGTATAGGCAAGACCTTTGCCTATCTGGTGCCGGCAATACATTCGGGCAAAAAAGTGATTATTTCGACTGGGACCCGCCATTTACAGGATCAGCTCTACCACATCGACTTACCACGAGTGATCAGTGCACTGGACGTGCAGGTGAAATCTGCGCTGCTCAAAGGGCGTAGTAATTATCTTTGCCTGCATCGTCTTGAGCTCGCGCCTTCGCTTGGGTTTCATAATAGTGAAACTCATTCCTCGCTTCATGAAATCGAAACCTGGTCAAAACAGACCGACTCGGGCGACATCGCCGAGCTCCCCGGTGTGGCCGAAGATTCCATGGTCTGGCCCATGGTGGTGTCCACTGTTGATAATTGTCTGGGCAGCGAATGTGACTACTGGGATGACTGCTATGTGGTCAAGGCAAGAAAAAAAGCGCAGGAAGCCGATGTTCTTGTAGTGAATCATCATTTGTTACTCGCCGATATGAGTTTGAAACAGGAAGGCTTTGCCGAGCTATTACCGGGTGGTGAAGTATTTGTGATTGACGAAGCGCATCAGTTGCACGATGTCGCTTCGCGTTTTTTCGGTGAATCGGTCAGCTCACGCCAGTTGATCGGACTGGCGAAAGATGCCATCGCAGAACAGGTGAACGATGCACCCGATATGCACCAGATTCGTGAATATGCCGATGCGGTAGAAAATGCTGCTCGCGATTTTCGTCTTGCCCTGGGCGAGTCGGGCGCGCGACTCGCGTGGCGAACTTTGCAACACAAGCCCTCAGTAGTAAAAACACTGGGTGAGTTGAGTACAGCGCTGGGTGATCTTGCCGAGATGCTGGATAAAGCCTCGGAACGCAGTCGCGGTCTGGATCAATGTTTTCAACGTACAGTTAAAATGCAAACCTGTTTGCGTCGCTTTAGTGAAGCTTCAAAAGTGTCATCCGATGCTGATGCCGCCATCCTCTGGTTTGAAACCTATACTAAAAGTTTTATTCTGCATGCAACTCCGGTTGACGTTGCAACTCTGTTTCGCAAACATACGGATGATTTTTCTGCGAGCTGGTTGTTTACTTCGGCCACGCTACAGGTTAATCGTAACTTTACGCATTTTGCCAGCAGCCTGGGGCTGGAAGACTATCGCAGCGATGTCTGGGAAAGCCCTTTTAACTATCAAAAACAAAGTTTATTGTATTTGCCCGAAGGCTTACCTGAGCCTTCTAATTTTTCGTATACCGCTGAGCTGATTAAAAAGGTCATGCCGGTGCTGCGCGCCAGTGGTGGTCGCGCGTTTTTACTGTTCACCAGTTATCGCGCGATGCACGAAGCCGCAGAGATTTTGCGAAACAACAGCGACTATCCGCTGTTTATTCAGGGCGATGTGCCAAAGCACGCATTGCTGGAAAAATTTCGCGCGACACCGTCAGCACTATTGCTCGGCACGTCCAGTTTCTGGGAAGGGGTCGATGTGCGCGGCGGTGCATTGTCTTGCGTCATTATCGATAAACTGCCATTTGCTTCACCGGGTGATCCAGTGATGCAGGCGCGTATCGATGCGATTCGAAATGCGGGTGGTCAGCCGTTCATGGAATATCAGGTGCCGCAGGCGGTGCTCGCGCTCAAACAGGGTGTGGGACGATTGATTCGCGATATCAATGATCATGGTGTGGTGGTGATCGGTGATCCGCGACTGAAACAAAAATCCTACGGCCGGATATTTTTGAACAGCCTGCCAAAAATGCCGCAGACACGAGAGCTGGCCGAAGTACAAAAGTTTTTTGATGCGCGTATCGAGGATGAAGAACGTGAAACTGCTCGCGCTTGATACTGCTACCGAGGCCTGTTCGGCGGCGCTGTATATCGATGGCGAAATTATCCAGCGCTATCAGCTGGCGCCGCGCGAGCATACCAGCCTGATTTTGCAGATGCTGGATGATTGCCTCGCTGAGGCTGAAGTCAGTCTTAATCAGCTGGATGCGCTCGCATTTGGACGCGGCCCGGGTTCGTTCATGGGTCTGCGCGTCGCAGCCGGGGTGGTGCAGGGTATTTCACTGGCGCACGATCTGCCCATCGTACCGGTTTCTACGCTGGCTTCGATTGCACATCTGCAGATGCAGCAGGGTGCAGTCAGAGTACTGGCCGCGATCGATGCCCGCATGAGCGAAGTTTACTGGGGGGCATACATTAATAAGGACGGTTTGCCGATGTTGCAGGGTAAAGAAATGGTGTCGCCGCCCGCTCAGGTTCCGGTACCCGATACCGAAGGCTGGTCGGGTGCGGGCACAGGCTGGGGCAGCTACGCCGAGATCCTGAAACAGCGCCTCGGCGCCTGTGTCAGCTCCGTTTATGCCGAGGTGTTTCCGTCTGCGGCTTCGATTGCCCAGCTGGCGGTGGCAAAATTCGCCAGTGGTGAAACCGGTGTCGACGCCGGTCGCGCAATTCCGGTCTATTTGCGTGATCAGGTCGCGAAAAAAACTGCAGAACGCTAATTCTCAACACTACCCGACTTACCGGTAGGGTAGCTCGCGCACCCGCCATACGGTATCATTCCGTCCTTTTAGTCAGCACAGATACGGCCTTTACAATGGAAATCAATCCAGTCAGTTACAAAATCGACGATCTCAAGCTGCGCACGGAGTCGCTTCGGGGGTATCTTTGACTACGCCAGCCGTAAAGAAGAACTGGAAGAAATTAATCGCGAACTGGAGCAGCCCGATGTCTGGAATGAGCCGGAGCGTGCGCAAAAACTGGGTCAGGATCGGGTAAGGCTTGAAAAAATAGTCCTGATTATCGACCAGCTCGACCACGGTCTGGATGATGCCGCGATGCTGCTGGAAATGGCGGCCGAAGAAGAGGACGAAGACAGCGTCGCTGCGGTGGCCAAAGATCTGGAAACTCTGGAAGCCGATGTCGAAGAACTCGAATTTCGCCGCATGTTTTCCGGTGAAATGGATGCCTGCAATGCCTTTGTCGATATTCAGGCAGGTTCTGGCGGCACCGAAGCCCAGGACTGGGCGGAAATGCTACTGCGCATGTATCTGCGCTGGGCCGAGGCACACGATTTCAAAACCGAGCTGATGGAAGTCTCTGCCGGTGATGTCGCGGGTATTAAAAGCGCGACCATTCGCATAGAAGGCGAATATGTATACGGTCGTCTGCGCACCGAAACCGGCGTGCACCGGCTGGTGAGGAAATCGCCGTTCGATTCCGGCAATCGTCGCCATACTTCGTTCGCTGCGGTGTTTGTGTCTCCCGAGATCGATGACGATATCGAAGTCGATATCAATCCTGCCGATCTACGCATCGACGTATACCGTGCCAGCGGCGCCGGTGGTCAGCACGTTAACCGTACCGAATCCGCAGTGCGCATCACGCACGTGCCGACCAACACCGTGGTACAGTGTCAGAATGATCGTTCGCAGCACAAGAACAAGGCCAGTGCGATGAAACAGCTGCAGGCCAAACTCTACGAGCTCGAAGTGCAAAAACGCAATGCCGATAAACAGGTGCAGGAAGACAATAAATCGGACATCGGCTGGGGCAGTCAGATACGCTCCTATGTGCTGGATCAGTCACGCATCAAGGACCTGCGCACCGGTGTAGAAACCGGTAACACCCAGGCGGTGCTCGACGGCGAACTGGACCAGTTCATCGAAGCCAGCCTGAAAAGTGGTCTGTAAACGTAAAAGCTAGCAGCTAAAAGCGAAACCACAGAGGCACAGAGAACACGGAGAAAAAACTTTATTGTTTTTAACACAGGACTTACGTTTTCCTCTGTGTTCTCCGTGTCTCTGTGGTAAAAATCTTTTTTAATAGTAGTTGATTAATAATGAATGACGAAACTAAAGAACTGACAGCCGAAGACGAAAACAAGCTCATCGCTCAGCGCCGGGAAAAACTCAGCGCACTGCGCGAGCAGGGCAATGCTTTCCCCAATGATTTTCGGCGCGATGCGATGGCGGCGGATTTACACGCGCACTATGGCGAAAAAACCACGGAAGAACTCGAAGCGCTGGGGCAACGTGTGGCGGTGGCCGGACGCATGATGGCGAAACGCATCATGGGTAAGGCAAGCTTTACCCGGTTGCAGGATATGTCTGGCCAGATTCAGTTGTTTCTGCAACGCGATAATCTGCCCGAAGGTGTGTACAACGAAGGTTTTAAAAAATGGGATGTGGGCGACCTGATTGCAGCCGAGGGCGTGATGTTCAAAACCCAGACCGGCGAGCTGTCTATCAAGGTTGATAATCTTCGTTTGCTCACCAAGTCGCTGCGACCGCTGCCGGGAAAATTTCACGGTCTCACCGATACCGAAGTGCGCTATCGCCAGCGCTATCTTGATTTGATCATGAATC
>CAYRNH010000146.1:0-6498 GCA_964425515.1 uncultured Thiotrichaceae bacterium
TTCGGACCGGTAGTTCAGCTGGTTAGAATGCCGGCCTGTCACGCCGGAGGTCGCGGGTTCGAGTCCCGTCCGGTCCGCCATTTATCTTCAGGTCACCACGATTACGCGCAGTGCATCCAGACGTAACTGACTGGCATCAATCAGCGTATTGAGTGCGGTAAGCTGCTGTTCGAAAAACATAATTTCATCTTCACGCACATTAGGATTTACCTGATGTAGCGCTTTCAACCGATTGATTTCAATTGATAAAGTTGTTTCCGCATTATTACGCGCATTTTGTAATATCACAGGTGCCTGGCTCTGAGCATGTTGCTCACATTTGGTCAGCATGGCTTTCAGCGCTTTTTGCTTGGCCCCGATAATCTTTATCGCTGTGCCGCGATCCACTTCCTGTGCCACAGCATTGATAGCATTATGCTTGATGCGCTCGTTGTGGTCATTGCCAGCTTCATCTACCACCACACGAACCGTGGTCGGTGGCAGATAACGTTGCGACTGCAGAGATTCGACTGCGGTGGCTTCCAGCGTAAACAGTGCTTCGAGCAAAATACTGCCAGCAGGCGCACCCCGAAACCTGATGGCGGTGACAGCGGTATTGCCCGTTTCATTGCTGCTCACCATATCGATCGACGCACGTACCATGGGATGTTCCCAGGTTAGATAATGCGCATCCTCGAAACTCAGTGCAGTATCACGATCATACGTGATGGTCATGCCATCTTCGGCCAGCCCGGGGAAGGGATTCGTCATATGCTCAGTTGGGGTAATAATAAAACAATGCTCGCTGTGAATTTCAGTATCGACACCGAAACTGTCAAAAACGCGCTCCATATACTGTTCCAGCACAGCGCTGTCATCCGCTTTCAACGCTTTTTGTTTCAAAGCGCTGGCAATGTGCATGCGGCATGAATTGTATTCCAGCAAACGATCACGGCCGCGGTGTAATGCTTCCGTCATTTCGTTGTATAGCTTATTGCTGGAGCCAATCAGTTTTTCCAGCGCAGCTGCATCCTGCGGTGCCTCCAGAGCTGTCAGCAATAACGGTTTTACTTTGGTAAAGACAGAATAACCAGCGGGGCAGGTGTGTTCGAACGCGTTCAGTGCTTCGTGATACCAGCGCATCATGACCTGTTGTGCGCTGTTTTCAAAATAAGGCACGTGCAGTTTGATGGTTTCACTCTGGCCGATACGATCGAGTCGACCGATGCGTTGTTCCAGCAGGTCCGGATTCAGTGGTAGATCAAACAATACCAGATGATGCGCAAACTGGAAGTTACGGCCCTCGCTGCCAATTTCAGAACACACCAGCACCTGAGCGCCAGTTTCCATGTCGGCAAAAAACGCCGCGGCTCGATCGCGTTCAACGATACTTAGGCCTTCGTGGAATACTGCAGAGTGAATACCGTTGCGGTTTTTCAAATGCCAGGCGATGTCCATCGCGGTTTCTGCACTGGCAGTGATGACCAGTACTTTATGTGATTGTAATTCGCGTAGTTTTTCACCCAGCCAGTCCAGGCGCGGATCGAACACGGTCCAACGCTCGTCGCTGGCGACCTTTTCATGTACCAGTTCGGGTGTTAGCAACAGCGCAGGTGACGATTTTTGTGTCCTGGTCACTTCGCTGTATTGCGCTGGCATGGTCAGCGGGTAGGTGAATACCTTGCGTTCAGGGAAACCCTTGACCGCAGCACGCGTATTGCGAAACAGTACACGACCGGTGCCGTGGCGATCGAGCAGGTGCTCGACCAGCTCAATGCGCGCAGGACTGATTACGTCTTCCGTTGCTTTAACCTCCTGCTGCATCACCGCATCGAGCAGTTTTTTATTATCGCCCTCAGCAAAGGTATGTTGAATCAGGCTCAGGTCAGCCGGATTCAATGGCCTGTTTTCGAGCAGATCCTGCACAGCCTGTGCAATTGGTTCATACGATTTTTCTTCTTCGACAAAATTGTCGAAACTGTGAAAACGTGCCGGGTCGAGTAAACGCAGACGTGCGAAATGGCTTTCTTTGCCTAGCTGCTCGGGTGTCGCCGTTAATAATAGAACGCCTCGGGTTTTTGCTGCGAGTTGTTCTATCAGGCTGTATTCTTCGCTCACTTCACTGGGCGACCATTGCAGATGGTGCGCTTCATCCACCACCATTAAATCCCATTCACCTTCCAGGCATTGCTGAAAGTGATTTTTGTTATTCAGAAGAAACTCAAGACTGCACAGCACCAGTTGTTCAGATAAAAACGGGTTCTCGTCGTTGCTGTCATCCAGCGGGTCATCTTCGTCCTGTTCAGAATTCATGTCGTCCAGACGCGCTTCATCGAAGATTCGGAAGTGCAGGTTGAAGCGCCGCAGCATTTCCACCAGCCATTGATGCACCAGCGATTCAGGTACGACGATGAGCACACGATGCGCACGCTCGGTGAGCAACTGATGATGCAGTATCAGGCCGGCTTCGATGGTTTTACCAAGACCAACTTCATCCGCCAGCAAAACGCGCGGTGCATAACGATTTGCGACTTCGTGAGCGATGTACAGCTGGTGCGGTATCAGGCTGGTGCGGCAGCCGGTCAAACCATACAGTTCTGAATGACCCAGCTGATTGAGTACCTGCAGGGTCAGGTAACGCAGCTCAAACCAGCGATGACGGTCGATCTGGCCGTTGAATAGCCGCTGCGAAGGGCGGTTGAGCTGTAAAAAATTATCCAGCTCGGTTTCCACGATAGTATGCTGTGTGCCTGATTTATCCCGGCCCTGGTAAACCAGCAGGCCATCGGCATCACTCACAGCGGCGATTTGCAGCGAAACTCCGGCCTGATCGCGGATGGTATCGCCCACCGCAAAGGCCACGCGTGTCAGCGGCGCAGTTTCTCTGGAATACGTGCGGGTCTCGTTGCTGGCAGCGAACACCACGGTGAGGGTACGGTGGTCGATCTTGAGGATAGTGCCGAGGCCCATTTGTAGCTCGGCATCACTAATACAGCGTTGTCCGGGGATAAAATCTTGCATCACGATATGTTGATAAAAATGAGCGCGTATATTAGCTGAAATGTGTATATATTTCTAAGGAACAGTGACTATTTCAGAAATTCCGAGCAAAAATAGAGTCGACTGGACTGCTTGCAGGAATTAAAAAAGCCGCGCAAGGCGCGGCTTTTTGTCGTTATCACCAGGCGTTTATTTTTGAAGTATATTATCGAGCCTGTCCATATCATTGATCACACGCCAGTGGCCACCCCCAGCTTCGACGCGTTTCTGCCATCGCTCAAGACGCGACATATATTCGCGTGGGTCCACATTATCACTGTGTAACTTGGTGACATTCAGCGCAACAACATCAAACCCCTGCATCTGCAAGGGGATGTTCCGTACTAAACCTTTAGGCAGGTCTTGTTTCAGATCTGAATAAACCAGTATGGTTTTCTTACCGGTGTTTTTTTCGTTTAAATATTCAATCGCCTGCAAGATACCGCCCGTGATATCGGTATAACGGGAAGGTTTAACCGTTTTTACAAATTTATCGACAATATCGCGGAACTGACGTTTTTGCTGATTCGCCTCACTGGGTCGATCACTAAAAGTAACCTTGGCGATAATATCTTTTTCTGTGAAGCTGGCAGTATTGATTCTATCCACTGCAAACGAATCACCCGGTTCCATTTCAACCAGCAGTGCGTTGATCAGTGCCTGAGCACGTCCCAGTTCTTTGGTATAGGTACCGGAGGTATCCAGCAATAAAACCACACCTTTATTTCTGGGGCCCGGATTCGAACATGCGCTCAGTGATAGCACAAGCAATAAAGCTATTAGCCCGGCAAATACGTTTTTCATACAGCCTCCTGATAATGCGTTTTGCCTGAACCAGACGAAGTATCTTTTGATTCTTTTTCAGTGCCACGTCTACTGGAGACTGCAGATTCCAGCCATAAAGGTGCAAAGATGATTAAGTTATACAAATTCACCAGCGCCTTACCGAGATAGCGAAATATATTACCAGTGAGGCGCAGCACAAAAGCAAAACTTCGCAAACAGAACGTGGCGATTGTGCCAATGACAATACGACTGGAATGTACAAAAGTTTCCAGCGGGATGGCGACAAAGACTAATGCAAACGGCAGTATGAAGCCCATGCCCATTTGTGCAACCGTGGTGATCCAGCCGAAGCTGCTGGACGCAATGGCGCTATTGCTGGCACCTCGTAACATTGCACTTGTTGCCAGTTCATCTTCCATCAATATTTCACGCATGAAAGCCAGACCTGCTTCTACGCATGCGAGGGCAAGCAACAGTCCAAAGGTCACCCAGATTATGCGCACGCGTACTTTATCATTGAGCGCTGCGATCACCGGAAACAATCGCGTAATGCGTAACGATTCCATCAAAAATAATCCCATGGATATTTCGACCAGAATAATCACCAGGGCGGAAATCTCAGAAACTTTGAACGAACCGATAAACGCCTGACCACCGACCATTTCTGCCATCGGGCGCGCAATCAGAGTAAAGTTGACCATCGAGCCACCGATAGCAACGCAAAGGACAAAAGCAGAAATAAAAAACTGGGTCATTGCAGATGACGAAAGCGTACGTACAGCACGGTCACTGCCATTGATTATTTCTTCATAATTGTCCATGTAACGACTGATTTTTTTCGCGCGTTCCAGAATGCTGGCAATATTACGATCGACATCGCCGAGCACACGCTTGACCGAACGCCAGTGCGGCATCATGCGTTTCAGCACGGCATGGCGTTCCATACTGGAACGTCGATGTTCCTTGATCGCCTGGTCCTGCGCCTTGACCATCGATTTATGAATATCTTTTAATATGTGCGCCACCATGGCATCGCCACTGCTTTCGATTTTGGCGACCGATTCGACCACCTTGCACCAGTCGGGCGGACTGGGTGGTACTTCGGTGCTTTGCTGATAATCCTCATCGATATGCGTGACCGATTCGCTGAGTTTGCGTTGCAGGGTAGGGTATTGCGCCAGATCACGCGTCACCGAATTTTCGACACGCTCAAATTCGCGTTCAATCTGACGTTCAGCCGCTTCGCGACCCGCTTCCAGAAGAACCTCTCGGTTTCGCGCCTGTAGTTTTTTTTCTGCAGACATCACAGTGAATGCAGCAAGGCGCATAGCGTTATGCATGATTTCACTGAAAGCAAGAATATATTTCTGTGCAGGATGTCGCGCAAAATACAGCACGGCGGAAATAGCAACAAACCAGATCAGGCCAGAGACCACTGGATTAGGCATGATTAAAAAAATTTCAGACAACGACATATAACCTCCTTGAAGCGGATGCAAAGCAAGCCTTGATGAAGTCGATCGCAGACCAGGTAAGGCCGCAGACAATTTGGTATCAATTAGTGTTTGGTATCGGTTTCTCCAGGGACGCTCTGAAAGGAGCTGGAGCCTCGGATACCATTTCATATGGATGAAAAAACAGTCTAGTTGAGTTATAAAAACTTACCCGACAAAATCGACAAAAGGACCGACGTGAGGTAGAAAAACTCAAATAATTCTATACTATTATTATAATAATCAATATGATATAGATACAAATTATGTAATTTCTAGCTTTGTTCCATCTCAGATTGCAAAGCAGAAATGTTTGCCAATCAAATGCCAGCTGACCTTGCCATGCTGACCTGATTGTAGCTTGAGCACGACATTGGCACTCTAACTGACATGAAGCTTAGGCGCTCTGTTGACGTGCAGTTATGGCATGAATAGTTGTGACAATCTATTGAATTTAAGCAGTTTAGAACTACTCTTAAGTGTGGCATCAACAAGGAGTTGTCATGTATCGCGATTCATCATCCAGTTTGTCCGTCCCGCCTGAAAATCAAACGGCGGCGCAGCAAACACGTCTACTCGCTCCGTAATACATAAGAGGCTTAACTCATGGCGTTGTTTACAGGAGTTGAGACATCGTCAAGCATAAATGAGTTAATTTATATCCTTGCCTCACGTGCCACTGATAACAGCTTAATCACTACACAGCTCGTTTGTCTGAGTTTCGCAAAGTTTCAGCTATTCGGGAGGGAATAACTGTGAACTCAGCGGCCCCTCATCAACACAAACTGAAAGCCTTCCGGCTTTCAGCCGCCAGAGCTGTGATGTTCTATACGGGCTTTGCCGTATTGTGGATTATCATTTCCAGCTACCTGTTGAAGATTACAGTTAGTGACCCATTAGTTCATGGCCGCATTGAACTGGCCGAAGGTTTAATGCTAGGAATCGTCACAGGTGTACTGTTGTACCTCCTGCTGAAACACTCGCGCGCTTCCATAGGTGATACCAATGGCGTAAATACAGAAACTATTCATCCTTCCAGTTTCGGCCGTCTGATGCTGCTTCTTGCCACTCTGGCAATGATCGCACCTCTTATCGGACTGGTGATCGCAAAAATTTACGTGCCACAGACAGAACAGGATACATACCAGAGCCTGGAAGCCATCGCCAAACTTAAGGCCGATGAGATCAGTAGCTGGATTGG
>CAYRNH010000147.1:0-6451 GCA_964425515.1 uncultured Thiotrichaceae bacterium
CGCAAGGCATCGATCTCCTATGTGCAGCGGCGTTTGAAAATTGGTTATAACCGCGCTGCGCGCATGATCGAAGAAATGGAAGCGGCAGGCGTGGTCAGCGCAATGCAGTCGAACGGTTCGCGCGAAGTGCTGGCGCCGCCTCCGCCTTGATTACAACCGTTTTCCTTTGTCTGCTAGCGCTCCGTACTTCACTTATCATCTCCTTTAAGGTGTGTTTGTATAAATGAATCTGATAAAAATAACCGCTGTTTCAATACTGATTATGTTTTCGAGTCTTGTTCATGCGGGCGAGGGCGAGCGCTTGCTGGATAGATTTCTGAGCGGCACAAGTACCATGACGGCGGATTTTGTACAGACTCTGACCTCTCAAAATGGAGAGATTATAAAAAAATCGAGCGGTAAATTTTATTTGCAGCGACCAGGAAAATTTCGCTGGAATTATGCGCAGCCGTATGAGCAACAGATCGTATCTGACGGTAAACATATCTGGATTTATGATGTCGATTTACAGCAGGTGACCGTGCAGAAAAATGACGCATCAAATAACGCGACACCGATGGCGCTGGTTGATGGCCGGATGGAATTAAAACAGGCGTTTAATGTGCGTGAGCTGGATCATCACAATGGTGTTTATCGAGTTGAGCTGATCAGTAAAAAACACAACTCTGATTTCAAGAACGTTCTTGTGGGTCTCGATAAAACTGGCTTACGCTTTTTGCAGTTGCACGATCATTTTGATCAGACGACCGATATTGTGTTCAGCGCGCTTCGTGTTAACGTCAAACTTAAACAGTCGCTGTTTAATTTCATACCGCCAAAAGGGGCTGATGTTTTTGGAGGAAGCTGATGTCATCCTCGGATGATTTGTTTGCAGTATCTGCTTACGGCCCACTGGCAGACCGAATGCGGCCGCATTCGTTGGAAACCTATCTAGGTCAGCAGCATATACTGGGTGAGCACAAAGCTTTAACTCAGGCGATTGAGTCCGGACATTTGCATTCCATGGTGTTCTGGGGTCCGCCAGGCACAGGCAAGACCACGCTGGCGCGAATTATTGCAAACAGTGCGGAAGCTGAATTTATTTCGCTTTCAGCAGTGCTTTCGGGTGTTAAGGATATTCGTGCAGCGATTGAACGTGCCAACAGCTCTCTGTTGCAGGGCAGACGTACGATTTTGTTTGTCGATGAAGTGCATCGTTTTAATAAATCGCAACAGGATGCATTTTTACCGCATGTTGAAAATGGCACGATCTATTTTATTGGCGCCACTACCGAAAACCCATCATTCGAGCTTAACAATGCGCTGTTGTCGCGCGTTAAGGTCTATGTGCTTAAAAGTATTTCACCCGAAGATATTTTATTGTTACTAAAACGCGCATTGACAGACGACCCTGTTCTTGGTGAACAAAATATTATTGTTAATGAAGATTTGTTGCAGGTGTTGGCGCAGATTGCTGATGGCGATGCGCGTCGCGCGCTCAATTTCCTGGAAATAGCAGCCGAGCTTGCTGAGCCGCAGGCGGATGGCTCAAATATTATTACCGAGAATGTTATTCAGGATGTCACTTCACAAACACTGCGTCGTTTTGATAAAAAGGGCGATGCTTTTTATGATCAGATTTCAGCGCTGCACAAATCGGTGCGCGGTAGTAATCCTGATGCATCACTGTACTGGTTTGCGCGCATGATTGATGGTGGCTGTGATCCGCTTTATATCGCCAGACGTGTGGTGCGTATGGCGTCAGAAGATATTGGTAATGCAGATCCTCGAGGTATGCAACTGGCGCTGGATGCATGGGAAGTATATGAACGCCTTGGTAGTCCCGAAGGCGAGCTGGCGATTGCGCAGGCGATTGTTTATCTTGCATCGACAGCAAAAAGTAACGCGGTCTATGTGGCGCTTGGTGCAGCCATGCGTGATGCAAAAGAATCAGGTTCGCTTGAAGTGCCGATGCATATTCGAAATGCACCAACGCGTTTGATGAAAGAACTTGGTTACGGCAACAATTATCGTTACGCACACGATGAGGAAGATGCTTTTGCCAGCGGTGAAACTTATTTTCCAGATACCATGGGTGAGCGAGAATATTATTTTCCAGTGGACCGTGGCCTGGAATCTAAAATTAAAGCTAAGCTGGATGCATTAAAAAAATCCAATGAAACAGCTCGTCGTTCTAAAAAATAGCTGTCCAGAATGATCTGTCGTGCAAGTTATGCGTCAAACTATATTTGCTTTGCGAACCTGATTTATTATTTGTATCTGGCTATTCCGGCAGCCCGTTTATAATGCAACTGACGAACGGTAGCGTCTATATCGAAAAAATACCTGACAGTTTCGGTAAAGACGATTCCGCCCGCCTATAATCCGTTCATGTTGACTGAATATTCCAGACAAACCTGTTACAAAACTAAATAATTATGTCACGTAATTTTAACCGTCTGTCAGGCAAGGCCTATTCTCTTCGTTTGCAGAAAATTAACGGAGAGGACAGGGAAGATCTTAAGGATGCGAAGCTAATCGTTGAAAACATCAGTCGTGGTGGCTTCCGCTTTCAGGCTGATGTTGATCTTGAGATCGAAGATCGTGTGCGCGTATTGCTGAAATTTCCCAGTGGACAGCAACACGAGGTGCTGGGGCGTATCTGTTATCGGGAACTGGTGGAAAGCAACGAGCTGGTGGCCTATGGCTTCAGCGTGTTGCAGGGTTTCTACAAGCCTGAGAGTGTCCCAGACACTTACCACTGAGCCATTCTGGTTCAGGCCAGCCGTTTGTATTTAAGACGATGCGGGCTATCGGCTGCGTCGCCCAGTCGTTTATGCCGATCGGCTTCGTATTCTGTGTAATTGCCTTCGAACCACACCGTTTTACTATCGCCTTCAAACGCCAGGATATGGGTCGCAATACGATCCAGAAACCAGCGATCATGTGAAATCACTACTGCGCAGCCGGGGAAATCCAGCAGCGCTTCTTCCAGCGCACGCAGGGTTTCCACATCCAGATCATTGGTCGGTTCGTCGAGCAGCAGCAGATTACCACCACTTTTCAGCAGTTTTGCCAGATGCACACGATTGCGTTCACCGCCCGACAGGTCTTTGATGAATTTTTGCTGATCTTCGCCTTTGAAGTTAAATCGGCTGACATAGCCGCGCGAAGGCACGGTGTATTTGCCGATGCTGATGTTATCGAGACCATCCGAAATCTCGTCGAACACGGTGTTGTTGGCGCTGAGGCTGTCGCGGCTCTGGTCGACATAAGCGATCTGCACGGTTTCGCCCACCTTGAACTCACCCGCATCGGGTTTCTCTGTGCCGCAAATCATCCTGAACAGGGTGGTTTTACCTGCACCGTTGGGGCCGATGATGCCGACGATGCCGCCGCGCGGCAGTTTGAAGCTGAGGTCATCATAAAGCAGCTTGTCACCATAGGACTTGGCGATTCCGTTGGCTTCGATCACCAGTTCTCCCAGGCGCGGGCCGGGTGGAATATAGAGTGATTTGGTTTCACTGCGCTGCTGATAGGCATCGGAAGAAAGCTCTTCGAAGCGCTGCATGCGTGCTTTGCTCTTGGCCTGACGCGCTTTGGGGCTGGAACGTACCCATTCGAGTTCAGCCTTGATGGTTTTCTGGCGGTTGGCTTCTTTTTTCTCTTCCACAGCAAGGCGGGCTTCTTTCTGTTCCAGCCAGGAGGAATAATTGCCCTCCCAGGGGATGCCGTGACCACGGTCGAGCTCCAGTATCCAGCCCGCGACATTATCGAGGAAATAACGGTCATGGGTGACCGCAACCACGGTGCCGGGGAATTCGTGCAGAAAACGTTCCAGCCAGGCCACCGATTCGGCATCCAGATGGTTGGTCGGTTCGTCCAGAATCAGCATGTCGGGCGCGGATAGCAGCAGACGGCAAAGCGCGACACGGCGGCGTTCGCCACCAGATAACTTGCTCACATCTGCCTCCCATGGGGGAAGTCTAAGCGCATCAGCAGCGACTTCGAGCTTGCGGTCGAGATTGTGCGCATCCGACGCCTGCAGGATATTTTCCAGCCGCGCCTGTTCGCTGGCCAGAGCTTCAAAATCCGCGTCCGGTTCGGCATAAGCAGCGTACACTGCTTCCAGCTGCTGATGGGCGTCCTTGATTTCGCCAAGGCCGTCTTCGACGTTGCCGCGTACGTCTTTGGACTCGTCCAGCTGTGGTTCCTGTGGCAGATAGCCGATGCGGATGCCGCTGGCCGGGCGGGCTTCGCCGATAAAATCGGTGTCGACACCCGCCATAATGCGCAGCAGGGTGGATTTACCCGCACCGTTGTAACCAAGCACACCGATTTTTGCCCCAGGGAAAAAGTTGAGGTAGATATCCTTGAGGATTTCTTTTTTCGGGGGAACGACCTTGCCGAGGCCGTTCATCGTGAAAATATACTGTGCCATACACCAGGGTTCTGAGTTGTGAAGGCGCAATTATACGCGGAATCCCGAGGCCGACAAATCATCGCCAGAATCATAAGGAAAACATGCGGTAAGTGCGCATATTTGGTAGAATTTGCGGCCTTTCAGCAAAGCGTGCTTCAGACTGCGAACCACGCCAGCCACTACAACCGAAGCAGGAGTTTTGATGTTCCCTAAAGACATGACAATCGAAGGTTATGACGAGGCGCTTGATGCCGCGATGAAGCATGAAGTGCGCCGTCAGGAAGAGCATATCGAACTGATTGCCTCGGAGAACTATGCCAGCCCGCGTGTGATGCAGGCTCAGGGCTCGGTGCTGACTAATAAATATGCCGAAGGTTACCCTGCGCGCCGTTATTATGGCGGTTGTGAAAACGTTGATGTGGCCGAACAGCTTGCTATCGACCGTGTAAAAGAGCTTTTCGCTGCGGGTTATGCCAATGTGCAGCCGCACTCAGGCTCGCAGGCCAATGCTGCGGTGTATATGACGCTGTGCGAACCGGGTGACACTATATTAGGTATGTCGCTGGCCGATGGTGGTCATCTCACCCATGGTTCCAGCGTGAGCTTTTCCGGCAAGATGTATCACGCGGTGCAATACGGTGTCGATAAGGCTACCGGCATTGTCGATTACGACCAGGTGCAGGCGCTGGCCAACGAGCACAAACCGAAAATGATTGTCGCTGGTTTTTCTGCCTATTCACGGATCATGGACTGGGAACGTTTTCGCAAAATTGCCGATTCGGTCGGTGCGTATCTATTTGTCGACATGGCGCACGTTGCCGGTCTGGTGGCAGCAGGTCTGTATCCCAACCCGGTTCCTGTCGCTGATGTCGTGACGTCCACCACCCACAAAACATTACGCGGACCACGCGGTGGCATCATTATCGCAGGTGAACAGTCGCTGATGAAATATTCAGATCTGGGTAAGAAGCTCAACTCTGCAATATTCCCCGGTACCCAGGGTGGCCCGCTGATGCACGTGATCGCGGCCAAGGCAGTGGCGTTCAAGGAAGCACTTGAGCCCGGTTTTGCAGCATATCAAAAGCAGGTGATCGTCAACGCCCAGGCGATGGCAGAAGTTGTGGTTAAGCGTGGCTATAAAGTGGTTTCTGGCGGCACCGATAATCATCTGTTCCTCTGGGATTTGATTGCCAGGGGGCTCACTGGTAAAGACGTCGAAGCTGCACTCGGCCAGGCGCACATTACGGTGAATAAAAACGCAGTGCCGAATGATCCACAGTCACCGTTTGTTACCAGCGGTATTCGTGTTGGTACGCCGGCGATGACCACGCGCGGTTTTGATCAGAATGACGCGAAGAATCTGGCTGGCTGGATGTGCGATATCATCGATAGCATGAAAGGCGCAAAGGCTGATGAAAAAGTCATTGATGCAGTGCGCGCAAAAGTTAGCGAAATCTGCAAGCGCCTGCCAGTCTACGAATACTAATTCGAGATAATAATACATGCATTGTCCGTTCTGTTCTGAACCTGATACGCGCGTGATTGATTCGCGCCTGTCTACCGATGGTGAGCAGGTGCGGCGTCGGCGTGAATGTGTTGCCTGCACAGAACGTTTTACGACATATGAAACGGCAGAGTTAAATATGCCGCGGATTATCAAAAGCAACGGCAACCGCGTACCTTTTGACGAAGCCAAACTGACAGCGGGTGTGATGCGCGCACTGGAAAAGCGTCCGGTGGTAACAGAGCAGGTGGATGCTGCGATGAATCGGATAAGGCATAAATTGCTGTCTGCGGGTGAGCGTGAAATTGCTTCCAGTCGACTTGGTAACTGGGTCATGGAGGAATTGTTATCGTTAGATCATGTCGCCTATATTCGTTTCGCTTCGGTGTATCTCGACTTTGGTGATGTCAATGCATTTCGTGATGCGATCGAGCGCCTGGAACAGAGCGCACCGAAGAAAAAACGCAATTAAAGAATAACGTGGACGCGCCTGATATCGAATTTATGCAGCGTGCACTGCGACTGGCTGCGCGTGGACTGCACAC
>CAYRNH010000148.1:0-6445 GCA_964425515.1 uncultured Thiotrichaceae bacterium
ACGCGTCAAGGCCATGACCCGTCTGGTCCCGATACGTTACTGGTTCGGATTTCACATGACCCTGGGTGTCGTTGGCCCGGTGATGGTACTGTTTCACTCCAACTTTCATCTTGGTTCCACCAACAGTTCGGTCGCCATGATCTGTATGCTGACGGTAGCTGGCAGCGGCCTCATCGGACGTTATATTTATACCCGAATCCATCACGGTCTTTACGGTACAAAAATTTCGCTCAATGAGCTCAGACAGGAAACCAGCGCCGACCATGTGGCGCTCAACTCAATCGAAACCATCGATACCGGCCTTGAAACCGATATCAACAGGCTGGAAGCGGCCGCTCTGCAGATCTACGCTAATCTTTTTTCCAGCCTGTGGCATGTCAGCATACTGGGAATGAAATCACGGCGCTTGAAAAAGCGTATCGTCAAAGCGATCCAGGCCAGCAACACAGTCAATAAAAAACAGGCGATCAACACAGCGACCAAATACCTGCTGAAACTGAGACAGATAGCGGCATTCCGGGTATATGAACGACTGTTTTCACTCTGGCACGTACTGCACCTGCCACTTTTTTTCATGATGATCATTGCAGCCATTATTCATGTCTTTGCTGTCCACCTGTATTAATCAGGGAAGAATGAATGTCTGCCTGTATGTCTCCCCATGAAAAGCTGATTATCATCTTTGCGCTCATGTTTGTAGCGCAACTGGTACATGCGGATTCTTTACGCTCTCTACTGATGCCCGGGCCTGTGACCGCAGTGCACCAGAAATTTGAACAGGACTGCGCCCTGTGCCACGAGACAGGAAGCAAAAAACATCAGGGACAACTATGCACAAGCTGTCATAGCCATACCAATATCAAAAATGACATCATGCATAAAACCGGATTTCACGGTCGTTTGCCCGGTGCCATCATGGACAATTGCAAGCATTGCCACACCGAACACAAAGGTCGGGATGCCAAAATAGCTCTATTCAATACATCCTCATTCGACCACAGGAAAACTGATTTTGAGCTACTGGGGAAACATGCAAAGCTTAGCTGCACCGCCTGCCACAAATCTGGCAAAAAATATGCGGAAGCGCCTTCACAATGCTATGCATGTCATAAAAAAGACGATGTTCACGACGGCAAGCAGGGCAAGAACTGTAGTAGCTGTCACGCTGCCACCGGCTGGAAAAATACAAGTTTCGACCACGACAAAAAAACCCACTTCCCGTTATTAGGTGCACATAAGAAAACCAGCTGCGATTCCTGCCATATTAATCAAAAATACAAAGGCACGCCCGATACATGCGACGGCTGCCATAAAATTCAGGACGTACATAAAGGCGGCTACGGCACAGACTGTAATAGCTGTCACTCAACAGTAAAATGGGCTCAGACAAAATTTGACCACAACAAAAAAACCGACTTTTCGCTGTTTGGCGCCCATCGCACCGCGCATTGCAATGACTGTCATAGCTCGGGTGTGTTAAAAAAATCCCTGCCGAAAAACTGTTATGGCTGCCACAAAAATGATGACGCCCACAAAGGCCGTTTCGGGGAAAAATGCGACCAGTGCCACACGACAGCACACTGGACAAAGTCAAAATTTGATCACAGCAAAACACATTTCCCGCTGCTGGGAAATCATGCCCAGTTACTATGCACCGACTGTCACAAAAACAGCCTCAAAACAAAGTTAAAAACCGAATGTGTCGCCTGCCACCAGAAAGACGATGTTCACAAAGGCAAGCAGGGCAAACACTGCGCCAGTTGTCACAACGAGAAAAGCTGGAAAAATAATGTGCAATTTGATCACGACCTTTCAAGTTTTCCATTGATCGGAATGCATGCGGTCACCGCCTGTGATGAGTGCCATGTGTCGTCTCAATACAGCGCGGCACCGAGCGCATGTAATGACTGCCATGCCAGTGATGATGTTCACAAAACAAAACTGGGCACCAATTGCCAGGATTGCCATAATCCAAATTCCTGGAAAACCTGGTTATTCGATCATGACAAAGTTACGAAATTCAGGCTCGACGGCGCGCACAAAAAACTGGGTTGCTACGATTGCCACAACACGCCGTCAAAAGGAAAACTAAAAGCCTCATCTGAATGTATCTCATGCCACCGCCGTGATGATATACATAACGGCCAGTTCGGTGGTGATTGTTCTCAATGCCACAACACGACAAATTTCAGAGAAATCCATATTAACCGCTAGTAGGCAGGTAATCATGAAGACCAATATGATGCAGGCAAAATATTATTCTGGAAGTCTCCTGGTATTGCTGGTTGCAGTATTATTTCTCATCGTCAGTCAACCTGTGATCGCCGCCAAAAACACGAGCAGCTTTGATCACTTTTCGACGGGTTTTCCTCTTACCGGCAAGCATGAGTTTATTGATTGCTCCAGTTGCCATGTTAACGGGCGATTCAAGGGAACACCGACCAGCTGTGGCCAATGCCATAACAATATTCTCGCACCAGGCAAAAATGCTAATCACATTACCAGTAATAATTATTGCGATGACTGCCATACTGTAAATTCCTGGCGTGATGCGCATTTCGATCACAGTACGGTGGTTGGCGCATGCTCTACCTGCCACAATAACAACATTGCTGTCGGAAAATCACCTTCACACATACAAAGTACGCAGGCCTGCGACGACTGTCACAACACCATCAGCTTTACCCATGTGGGCACTGTCGATCACGATGCCGTTATCGGAACCTGCACCTCATGCCACAATGGGCTCACTGCAACTGGAAAACCTGTCAGCCACCCGGCCACAAGTGACCAATGTGATTCATGTCATGACACCCGCAGCTGGCATGCAGCGCGCTTTGATCATAGCAATATCACCCAGCCATGCAGCAGCTGCCACAATGGCAGTACTGCGCCCGGAAAACCGCCAACCCATGTGGCCACGACTGCTGAATGTGATGCATGCCACACCTCAACCAGTACATGGTTAGGCGCAAGCTTTGATCACAACAATGTTACTGGCCAGTGTTCATCGTGCCACAATGGCAACCCCATCACAGGAAAGAGCGCATCACACTTTGTGACCACACTTGACTGTGACCGTTGCCACGACACCAAATACTGGACCCCGCTGATACCTTTCCGACATGATTCTGCCAACTATCCCGGCGATCACAACACGGGCGTCACATGCAACGATTGCCACACTGGTAATAACCAGGTAATTGCCTGGCCGTATCCCTACAAACCTGACTGCGCGGGATGTCACGCTAATGTCTACAACAGTGGGGAAACGCCCAGCCATCATAAGTTTACCCCGATCACGGATCTGACAGACTGCGCCGGCACCTGTCATTTCGATGGCACCAAATCAGGCGTTCATAGAGTCAGCGCCAGCAGATGGGGAGATTAAATATTCTCATGGCAATTACTGACGGTGAGATCCCGACAGATCATCGGGCTCGAATACAAACACGTAAACGGAATAATTCATTAATGTTACGCAAGAGTATTTCTGCAAACACAAAATATCTATTACTGATATTTTGCGCTATTTATATGAACGCCAGTCATTCAGCAACCACAGCACTCGATGTATTTGCGATTGTTCTGACGTCAACGCCGGGCAAAGGCCATCACTGGCGCCCGAAAGACAGCAAGCTAATCGCAGGTCACACAGTTTACGTCACACAAACTCTGGTTAAAGGCAGTACCTGGGAGCGGCTGAATCTGGGATTTTTCAAATCGCGCAAAGAGGCCACCGCTTACGCGCAAAAGATGCAGTCACTCTATCCGGGCGCATGGGTTAATAAAATAAACAACAACGAAGTTTCTCTTGCGACCAGGACTGCGATAACACTCCCATCCACTACTAGCGCATCCGCCCCAGATATTTCTACTCCTCGCGCCACATCAGGTCTGAGCGATGAACAACTTGACAGCATGATGCAAAGAGCCAGGGCAGAGTTCACCAAAAAGGATTATAG
Organism: uncultured Thiotrichaceae bacterium; assembly: GCA_964425515.1. Lineage (GTDB taxonomy): Bacteria > Pseudomonadota > Gammaproteobacteria > SZUA-229 > SZUA-229 > JASBSR01. Next base: position 3,966 of record CAYRNH010000148.1, read on the forward strand.
ACAGGCCATACGCTACTTCAGCGCAATCGTGTCTGTTGGCGAGAACAAATACTCACGTGAGGCGCTTGAACTTCTTGGGCTCTCGCGATATCGCAACGGCCAGCAGGCACATGCGGTTGCTCTGTATAAACAATATATAGCCTTATATCCTACAGGCAAAGCCACCGAACGTGTCAAACAACGTCTTGCGGGTCTGCTAACAGAATCTGCGGAACCAAAAGAAAAATTACAAATGACTTCCCCTACTCCTAAGGCAGAAAGCGAAACCTATGGTAGTGTCTCTCAGTTTTACAGCAACAATGTCACCACAACCTCCGATGCAGGTTCTATAAAAACACTGTCCCGGCTACTTACATTCTTTGATGTAACTAACATTACAAAAAGTAGTAATTATGAGCACCGTCTTCAATTCACAGCCGATGATTCCTATGACTTCTTAAACACTGGCAACAAAAATCAATTTCGCTTTATTGAAATGTATTACGACATCGCTTCCAGAAACACGGGCACATCTGCCAGGATAGGCAGGCAGACACTTCGTATAGGTGGTTTACTCAATCGTTTTGATGGCGCGTCGCTCGGTTATCAGCTCACACGCGACATACGAATAAGCCTGCTCGGTGGCTCGCCGGTTGAAACCGAGGACAAGTCAACTATAAACACTCACAAAACATTCTATGGCGGTGTCATTGAAACCGGTACCTTTCTTGATCATTGGAACATGAGCCTGTATCACTTCAAACAGACTGTCGATGGCATCGACGATCACATCAGTACTGGCACCGAAGTACGCTATCGGGATAAATCCTTATCTGCGATTGGTCTTATTGACTACGATTCCCTGTTTAAAGTAGTCAACATTGCTCAGTTCAATGCCAATTTATTAATGGCAGGTGGTCGTAGCGCTTACATGAGCGCTTTCTGGCGCAAAACACCTGTGCTTTCTGCCAGTAATGCCCTCATTGGAAGAACCGAAACCAGCGTCGACGAACTACTCAAGACATTGAATATCGAGCAGGTGTATCAACTGGCGCGTGACCGATCTGCAAACAGTCAGACCATCACCCTGGGCGGGAGTCAGCCACTCAACGAAACATATCAGGTCAGCGCAGATATCACTCTTTCAAATATTGGAAGCACCGTCGGATCAGGGGGTGTACCCGCCACCGAAAGCACGGGCACGGATTATTACCTGGGAGCACAACTTGTGACCAACGGTCTGATAACAGGCATAGATACCACTGTATTCGGCACCCGATATCTAAGCACGAAAATATCAGATACGCTTTCGTTGATTGTTAATACCCGCATACCGATCGGTCGCGAGTGGCGCGTAAATCCTCGACTGCAGTACGACATGAGAAAACTCAGCGATGGCCGCAGACAGAATAAGATACGTACATTACTGCGCACTAATTATCGCTATCAAAGGAACGTGCGATTTGATTTCGAAATCGGCTACGACAATACGAATGAATCATCCAGCACAGGCGCTCTCAGCAACAACAATCTGTTCTACGACCTTGGTTATCGCTATGATTTTTAACGCGTCTGTGCGACCGTGTTGCGTGCGTCAATAAAATCATAAAACTCCTCAGTTTTTTCCGGAAAATAACCGTTATAGATCGTTTCTGAAAATATCATTCGTCCTTGTCGGTCACCGCCCCTTCGGAAGCCGAACTGACAAGACGCGCATACTTGGAAAGTACGCCGCGTTTTTCTTTTATCGCAGGCGGCGTCCACTTCGCCAGCCGCGCTTCATATTCACTCTGCGGGATATCGAGCGTCAGTTCGCGCTTTTCGGCATCAATGGTAATGCCATCACCATTTTTGATAATCGCAATCGGGCCACCCACCGCAGCTTCCGGGGTGACATGACCGACAACAAAACCATGACTGCCACCGGAGAAGCGTCCATCGGTGATTAGCGCGACATCCTTGCCCATGCCCTTGCCCATGATCGCGCCAGTGGGGCTGAGCATTTCGCGCATACCGGGGCCACCCACCGGACCTTCGTGACGAATCACGATGACATCACCCTTGACCACGGTGTCATCAAGGATTGCCTGTAATGCTGCTTCTTCAGATTCAAATACTCGCGCACTACCGGAAAATCGCAGACCTTCCTTGCCAGAAATTTTGGCCACTGCACCGGTCGGCGCGAGGTTGCCATAGAGCACCACCAGATGACTGTCCTTTTTGATCGGATTATCCAGCGGATACACAATATCCTGACCTGCAGGATACGGTTTCACATCGGCCAGATTTTCGGCCACGGTCTTTCCGGTCACGGTCATGCAGTCGCCGTGCAACAGACCGGCGTCGAGCAGGGTTTTCATCAAAGGAACGATGCCGCCGATCGCGATCAGCTCGGACATTAAATATTTGCCGCTGGGTTTAAGATCGGCCAGCACCGGCACACGCGCACCGATGCGGGTGAAATCATCGAGCTCGAGTTTGACGTCGGCGCTGTGCGCCAT
>CAYRNH010000149.1:0-6417 GCA_964425515.1 uncultured Thiotrichaceae bacterium
CTGGCCAGTGTGGTCGACAAGTTCCTGATGCAGCTTGAAATGCAGCTGGATGAAAAGAAAGTGACGCTGGAAGTGGATACAGAAGCGCGGCGCTGGCTGGCAGAAAAAGGCTACGATCCGAAGATGGGTGCACGGCCGATGGCGCGCACGATACAGGATCATGTCAAAAAGCCGTTGGCCAATGAGTTATTGTTTGGTGACCTGGTACGCGGCGGCAAAGTACGGGTCAGTGTTCGCAATGGCGAACTCAACATCGAAGTCGAGTCGCTGGAAGCTGCAAAAGCCTGAAAAATTATAAGTCCGCAAACAACGCAAATAAACGCTAATGTTTTTGTTTGTGCGCCTGCGGCGCACTGCACATAAGTGTTTTTAGCACTATTCGCGTTTATTTGCGTTGTTTGCGGACTGGATCCAAAAGCTCACAATATTAGCCGCAAAACAAAAGGCCTGTGAATCACAGGCCTTTTTTGTTTGTTGTAGATTTTTATTTGGCGCGGTAAACGATACGGCCCTTGGCCAGGTCGTATGGCGTCAGCTCTACGGTGACCGCGTCGCCGGTCATAATGCGGATGTAGTGCTTGCGCATTTTTCCGGAAATATGCGCAGTCACTTTGTGACCGTTCTCGAGTTCGACTCGGAACATGGTATTGGGCAGGGTTTCAATCACCGTGCCTTCCATTTGAATTGCTTCTTCTTTTGCCATATACAACAGGGGGTTGGGTTTGCGAATCTGGGGGCTAATTATCGTTAAATTTGAGTCATAAGCAAGGTTTTTCCGCGATTTCTGTATTTTGTCAGTGTTCAGTGGCTGGCGGTGGCTAACTGGGGCAGCATAAACAACGGATCGATCAGAGTCTGGTTGGCATACACTGCAAAATGCAGGTGTGGGCCTGTGGCACGTCCGGTCTGGCCGACTTCGCCGATGACCTCACCCTGTTTCACCACATCACCCGGTTTGACATCAATCCGGCTGAGATGCGCGTACAGGGTGATTATACCCTCTCCGTGATCCAGATAAATCATATTGCCGCTGAAAAAGAATGAACCGCAGTCGATCACGGTTCCATCTGCAACCGCCTTCACCGGCATACCTTCCTGTGCAGCGATGTCCAGTCCATTGTGTGGTTTGCGCGCTTCCCCGTTGAAAAACCGGCGCAGACCAAACAGGCTGCTGATGGGTCCATGTACCGGCCAGATGAAGTCGACTTCCGGTGTGGTGTTGCTCCAGACCTTTCGTGCTCGCACCTTGCGGACATGCTCCTTGATGATGCGTTTCATATCCTGGGCATTGGGGTCGACCTTGCGTTTGTTTTTTATCTTCAGGTGCTGTTCTGGATATTTCTTCGCGACCACGCGTATTTTTTCGATGCGCCGGTTACCGTCTTTATGTTTGAGAGTGAATTTGTGTACGCCCAGCCTGGCGTTGAGCGATATGCCAGCGATAGCGTACCAGTGTCCATGCTCACGGAAAGTGGCCACGCGCTTGCCATCGAATTTAATCATGGTGCCGGGCTGATAATCGGGCAGGGCTAATATGGCGATGCCGCCAGGAACCAGCGCCTGCTGCGGCAAGGCCTGAGCGTTGCCTGATAATGCTGCGAACAGGCACAGCGAGCAGAAATAAATACTGAACAATCTCGTTCGGGTGGGGTGGTTTTTAATCATGCGCTACAGTGTACAATTGTTGCTCGTTTCGGAGCAGGTGTTTGTTGGATTATTTATCATCTCGTGCGCGTAGTGTAGAGCCATTTCACGTTATGGATCTACTTGCGCGCGCTCAGCAAATGCAGGCGCAGGGCCGTGAGGTTGTGCATCTCGAAGTCGGCGAACCGGATTTTGCCACCGCACAACCGATCATTGATGCAGGTCTCGCAGCACTGCGCGAACATCGCACACACTATACACCTGCGATCGGTTTGCCGATACTGCGTCAGGCAGTGGCTGATTATTATGCGCGCAAGTTTGCAGTCGAAATCAATGCCGATCAAGTGATTATTACCCCGGGTGCGTCGGGTGCCTTGCAGCTGGCATTAACCTGTCTGCTTGATGTGGGTGAAGAGGTGCTGCTCAGCGATCCGGGTTATCCCTGTAATCGCAATATCGCACAGCTACTGGGTATTCAGACTCGATCACTGCCGGTGACTGCAGAAAATCAATATCAACTCAGCACGGCGCAGATCGAAAATGAATGGCAGGCCAGTACCCGTGCCGCGATGGTATCGAGTCCGTCCAATCCCACCGGTACCCAGATCGAGGCTCAGCATATGCAGAACCTGCTGGCTGCGGTCGCGAAAAAACGCGGGCATCTGATCGTTGATGAGATTTATCAGGGCCTGGTCTACGGTGTGGAAGATTACACTGCGCTGCAATATTCCGATGATGTTTTTGTAGTCAACAGTTTTTCGAAATATTTTGGTATGACCGGCTGGCGTCTGGGCTGGATGGTGGTGCCTGAAGCATTCTTGACTGCGATTGATCGCATGGCGCAGAACCTGTTTCTGGCTGCGCCCACCATGTCACAGTACGCTGCACTGGCGGCGTTTTCTGACGAGTCTGAAATCATTTTGCAGCAACGCCGCGAAGAATTTCAGAAACGCCGCGATTATCTGTTGCCAGCCTTGCGGAATCTGGGGTTTAAGGTTGAGACCAGGCCACAGGGCGCGTTTTATATTTATGCTGACTGTGGTGCGATCACCGACGATGCTTTTAGCTGGTCTTATGATTTACTCGAGCAGGTGGGGGTGGCAGTCACGCCGGGTATCGACTTTGGTGATTTCAGAGCCAGTCAGCATATTCGTTTTGCTTATACTCGGCCTGTTGCAGAGTTACAGCGTGCGGTAGAGCTGATTCAGATTTATTTAAACAACAACCGAACCAAAACATGATTGGAAATATCGCCAAAATGATTGTTCGTCAGGACGCGCCGGTGAGTTATGACCTGCCCATCGGTGATGCACGTGTCGACATGAATGCCGCCATCGGTAAACAGATCAGTCTGAAATATACCGGTGAGATTCATTGCGTGGCCTGCGGTCGTCTGACCAAAAAAAGTTTTAACCAGGGTTATTGTTATCCCTGTTTTCGCTCGCTGGCAGCCTGCGATATGTGCATTATGAAACCTGAAACCTGTCATTTTGATCAGGGCACCTGCCGTGAGCCCGAATGGGCGATGAATCACTGTATGCAAACGCACTATGTGTATCTGGCGAATTCGTCGGGTATCAAGGTGGGTATTACGCGCGGTAGTCAGGTGCCGACGCGCTGGATCGATCAGGGTGCCACCCAGGCGCTGCCGATTTTTAAAGTGGCAACGCGATTACAGTCGGGTCTGCTCGAAGTTGAAATTAAAAATCATGTATCCGATCGCACCGACTGGCGCAAAATGCTCAAGGGCGATGCTGAACCGGTTGACCTCGAAATGTTGCGTGATGAACTGACAGAAAAAAGTGCGCCCAGAATTGACGAACTGATGCAGCAATATGGTGATAGCGCTATTGAGTTTTTGCCCGATGCTGAAGTCACCAGCATCGATTTCCCGGTAGAGACCTATCCTGAAAAAATCAAATCCCTGAATTTTGATAAACAGGCATTGATCGAAGGTCATCTGCAGGGGATCAAGGGTCAATATTTAATTCTCGACACTGGAGTGTTGAATATCCGCAAGTATTCCGGGTATAACATTGAGCTGGAAATCAAATAAGATAGGCAAAGCCCGGTCGTTTTGCCTGATTGGCCAATAGCCAATAATCAATAACAGGAGTCAGATCATCAGCCTTCGAGACGATATTCGCTGTGTTTTTGCCCGCGATCCTGCGGCGCGTAATGTGCTGGAAGTGTTAACCACTTATCCGGGTTTGCACGCCCTGATTATGCATCGCATCAGCCATCGCCTGTGGCACTGGCATCTGAAATGGCTGGCGCGGTTTCTCGCGCACCTCACGCGCTGGTTCACCGGCGTTGAAATTCACCCGGGTGCCAGTATCGGCCAGCGTTTTTTTATTGACCACGGCATGGGTGTGGTGATCGGTGAAACCGCTGAAATCGGTGATGATTGCACGCTTTACCACGGCGTCACGTTAGGCGGCACGACCTGGGACAAAGGCAAGCGTCATCCCACGCTGATGAATAACGTAGTGGTGGGCGCGGGCGCCAAGGTACTGGGCCCGATTATTGTTCGTAGCGGTGCGCGTATCGGTTCCAATGCTGTGGTGACACGCGAAGTGCCAGAAAATGGCACCGTGGTTGGTGTGCCCGGCCGACTGGTGCAAAAGCACAGTGGAGAAGAGGCAGTACAGCAGAAAAATCGGGAAGCAATCGCTGAGAAAATGGGCTTCGATGCCTATGGTGCGACCCGGGATGCGCCTGACCCGGTGGCGGTAGCGATCAATCGCATGCTGGATCATATGCATGCCATGGACGAAAAAATGCAGAACATGTGCGCGGCATTAAAACAGCTCGGCAGCGAAATTGATGTCAGTAATTTACCTGATCTGGGCCCCTGCCAGCTTGGTACTGGTGAGGCGGATGAGGAAGAAGCTGAAAAAATTGTCGGTGAATAGGCGGGCAGCTCCGCCGGGAATGCTTCTTATTAATACCTGAGTAAAATCGTCGGGTAAATACTTGACTAAAATAGTCGGGATTAGTTAAAATGAGCCTGTTATGTGCAACAGCTGAGGCAGGTTTATATGCGTTTGACTACTAAAGGTCGCTACGCCGTGACGGCAGTGCTGGATCTCGCGTTCCATCAGGAAAACGGGCCGGTATCTCTGGCCGCGATTTCGGAGCGCCAGTGTATTTCACTTTCCTACCTCGAGCAACTGTTTGCCAAGCTTCGCCGTAATGGCGTGGTCACCAGTACACGTGGACCCGGTGGTGGTTACAGCTTGCAGCGCAATACCAGCGAAATCAGTGTCTCGGATATTATTCTGGCAGTCGATGAAAGCTGCCAGATCACCGGTTGTGATGAGGTTGAATCCTGTAACGGTGGCGATTACCAGTGCCTGACCCACGATTTGTGGCAGGAACTGAGCAACGAGATTCGCTCATTTCTCGATGGCATTACCCTGGCCGAAATCATGAGCAGCAAAACCGTGCGCGAAGTGTCATTACGCCAGGACAGTGCGAGCGCACTCGCACTCTGAGCCCGGGTCGATCGGCCATCATGGTATATCTTGATCATAACGCAACCACGCCCTTGCATCCCGATGTGCTGGCAGCGATGCAGCCGTATCTGGGTGAAGTTTGCGGTAATGCTTCGAGCCTGCATCGCTACGGTCGTTTGCACAGTGATGCCATTGCCCAGGCGCGCGCGCAGGTGGCAGCACTGGTTGGCGCGCGAGCAGAGCAGGTGGTGTTTACTTCCGGTGGTACCGAAGCGAACAATTTATTGCTCAAGGGCTTTGCCACCGTTATGCCGGATGCAGGCATAGCGGTCAGCAACATAGAGCATATGTCGATGCTGGAACCGGCGCAGGTGTTATCGCAGCAAGGTGCTGGTATCGACTGGATCGAAAGCGATGCACAGGGTTGTGTGACGCCAGAAGCATTGCAGAAAAATTTACACGCTGATACGCGACTGGTGTCAGTGATGGCAGCGAACAATGAAACCGGTGTGATTCAGGACATTGCCGCTCTTGCGGCTATGGTGCGAAAGCGGGGTGCGTTTATGCACAGCGATGCATCACAGGCAGCAGGCAAGATGCCGATCAGTTTTACCGACAGTGGCGTGCACGCGATGACGATTTCGGCGCACAAGTTTAATGGCCCGCTGGGCGCGGGCGCGCTGATTATAGACTCAAGCCTGCCACTGAAATCAATTATGCACGGTGGTGCGCAGGAAAAAGGTTTGCGTCCGGGTACCGAGAACGTACCCGCAATCGTTGGTTTTGGCAAAGCCGCCGAGCTTGCCGGAGCAGAACTCGAAACGCGCATGCAACACACACGTCAATTGCGCGATGCACTTGAAACTGAATTACGTGCATTTAACAACGTGAAGATTTTTGCCGAGCACAGCGAGCGTTTATCGAACACGGTGCAGTTCGGGGTGGCCGGTTTTGATGGTGAAACCCTGTTGATGCAACTTGATCGCAAAGGGTTTGCGGTCTCCAGCGGTTCGGCGTGCACCAGTGGTAAAACCGAAGCCAGTCATGTGCTCAAGGCGATGCAGGTGCCAAATGAATTTGCGCTCGGCGCGGTGCGTGTCAGTTTTGGTATGAGTAATACTCGAGCAGATGTTGATGGTCTGGTAAAAGCTTTGACCGACATCATGCCGATGCAGAACAGTGCTGTCATGCTGGCAGCGAATCTTTAATCGATACAGCGACAAGGTTATTAAAGTGACTCAGGAAACAAAAATAGCAAAACCCATCTACCTCGACTACAGCGCGACGACGCCGTGCGACGAACGCGTAGTGGCGG
>CAYRNH010000150.1:0-6410 GCA_964425515.1 uncultured Thiotrichaceae bacterium
CCGCATCTGCGATTAAATGTCCGTTTTCTGTTCGCCCTGTACTGGTTAGCTTTGCATTAAGCTTGCCGGGCCAGTCTGGCAACAGACTTTCAGGATTAATGTTGCTCGCATCGATATTAGCCTGCCAGCTTAAACGCGGAGACCAGCTCAGCTTTCCGGTGGCAACCGCTTCACCTTCCAGCGTAGCGACGCGCAAGGTCTGAAATTTCAGCCCCTTAAGATTTCCATCGGCGCTGGCATACCAGGCCGATGGCGGTGCCTGCGGCCAGGGCCGATCAGTGCTAAGGGTGAAATGATAGTGATCGAGGTTGCCTTCGATTTCACCATTACCGCTGGCAGAATTAAACCACGGTGTGTTTTGCAGAGGCCAGCGCAGATTCTTCCAGTCCAGTGCCAGTTTGCCTTTGTTATCTTCGGGTGACCAGTCGCCGTGCGCATTAAGTTGCAGCGCTTGTTCAGGTGCGTGCAGTACAAATTCATCAAGCTGAATATGTGTATTTGCCAGACGTTTTAATTTGAAGCTGGCATCGAAAGGCCCCTGTTTTGGATAGCGCCCCTTCATGCTTCCGCTCATTGAAGCCGTGGTGAGATCACCGTGCGCCTTTAACTGGAGCTTGCCAGTGATTGCAGGCAAACTGGCATCGAGTCGTGCCGCATTGAAATCGCTGATTTCGATGTTTGCCTGCCAGTCAGGTTTGCCTGCTAAATTGTGTAGTTCGGCATTCAATGCCAGTTGCATCGGACCAGTGATTTTCTGCTTAAGTTTGCTGGTTTTTATATTGCCTTGAATGCTGCCCTTGCCTTTAATCGCAAGCATCGAGGGTAGTTTGGCTTGCCATTCAATTTCCAGGGCGTGTTTATAATTGCCAGTGGGTGTGAGTCTTCCTCGCACCTTAACTTCATAATTTGAGGCAACCACAACGAGTGATTTAATCTTGATTTGATTGAGCAGAGTGCTGGCATTGAGACGAACCTGTTTTAGTGCGAGTCGACTATCAGCTTGTTCGATGTCAAAGCCGTCAATGACTACGTCACTCAGTGATACCTGCAAGGGCAGGTAAATATCCGGCAGACTCAAGGGCTGATCAGTTTTTGCCGTTGCAGGCAGAGAGAGTTTGAGTGCATGCACATGCAGGTGCCTGATATCCAGTCTGGCAAGCAGCAAAGAACTGGCTGACCATTCGAGTGATATGTGTTTGGCCGTTATTTTTTCATTGTCGAATTCATAGTGCACGTCATCAAGTGTCAGGGTACCGAACAATCGGCCTTCGAGTTTGCCGACGCTAATTTTTCCGGGTACATAACTGACTGCGCGCTGATATGTCCAGCGTAGACCGCTCTCGGTGGTGCCTAGCCATAGCAACACAGGAACCGTTACCAGTAATAGCAAACTGATGGCGATCAATAGTGTTTTTAACCAGCGGCGCATTACAGGTCAGGCCCGATAGTGATGTGCAAACGCCAGGGATGACCCTCGCGGCTGATTGCCGAAGCGAGGTCGATACGTACCGGGCCGATAGGGGTTTGCCAACGAAAGCCGAAACCTGCGCCACGTTCCAGTTTCTGGGTGGTGCTGTTCATTGCATTGCCTGCGTCATAGAACGCTGCGATGCCCCATTTGCCAGCAAAACTATGTTCAAATTCTATGCTGCCAGTCATGAGATATTTTCCGCCCACCACATTGCCATTCGCGTCTACCGGGCCAAGTGAATGGTAGGCATACCCGCGTACACTTTGCGAGCCGCCGGCAAAAAACCGCACCGATGAAGGCAAGTCCTGAAACGCATCGGTCCAGGTGCCACCGAGGCTTCCGCGCGCGATGAGGCGGTTGTTCTGATTCAGTGAAGAGATACCTTTTAGCCCTCCCTGAATCTGATAAAAACTGGTGTCAGAAATCACCTTGTCGCTGGCGCCACGCAGACCAATATCGAAGCGCAGGCCATCCAGGGTATAAATAAAATTATTACCCCAGGTGCGGCTCCAGTGGACGCTGGGGATAAGCAATGTCGAATTACCTTCGACATCGGCGATAATAAATCTTTCCTGCTGATAGTTGAGTGCAACAGATTCACGCCATTGACTTAGGGTACGGTTGAGACTGGCGCCAACTGTGCGCACTGTATTTTCGCTGGTGTCGGTTTTTTCATGAACCACACTGGTGCTGTACACCAGTTTGTCGGTGCGCGGGTTAAACACAGGAATGAGATAGTGCACAGCCATGGTATAACCTAGCTGGGACACACTCGCTTCAGTCTTTACCTGATGACCACTGGGATTGAGTAGCGGGATTTCCCAGCCGAACTTTGCGCGTGCACCGGTATCGGTGCCGTAACCGATGCCAAAGGTATAGCGATTTTTTCTATGCGGCGTGAGTGCAATATCAACTGGAATCTCATTGCTGTCGAGTGGCACTTTGCCGGGTGAGACTTCGACCGTCCGAAAATAATCACTGTCGTTGAGTGCCTGTTGTGTATCGATCAACTGGTTGAGTGAATAAGGTGTGCCTTTTTCAAACGTGATATAACGTTGTAACAGTTGTGGGTCGAGTACATCCTGCTTTAGTGAAACCTTGCCAAATTGATAACGCGGGCCACTCTCGTAGTGTAGCCAGACGTGTACCTCATAAGTGTCAAGATTGATTTCGATACGATGTTCTGTAAAGCGGCCGCGAAAATAACCACGCTCCGCCGCCAGCCGGGCAAGGCTACTTTTTAGATTTTCATATTTCAGGTGATTGAACACATCGCCTTTGGCCAGCGGGATGTTCTTTAATAGCGCAAGGACTTCAGGATCCTGCTTGATCTCACCACTCAATACCAGATTGAACTCGGCAATGCGAATCGCCGGGCCGGGATCGATGGTGAATTTTGCCTGCCATTGTCCATTACTGATCTGCGTTAGTTTGCTGTTGATTTCTGGCCGGTAATAACCGAAGGGCTGCATTGCGCTGCTGATTTCCTGACTGGATTTTTTGTACAGCAGGCGCAGTCGAGCCACGCTTAGCAAGGGGCTGTCTTTTTGTTGTTCAATGCTCAGAAACAGACGAATGTTGGTTTCGACTTCGGCGCTAACTCCCAGAATCTGCACATTCACATTGACCCGCGCGAGCGCAGCACTGGCATATAAACAGGCCAGCAAGGTCATTAGCCATCGCAGTGTTTTGCGTATCATGTTTTCTCAGAGATCCGGGAAGTATTATTGTGCATCAAAAACATGACAGGTGCCCCGTTAAACCTTGTGACTGGGGGTAAATGTGAACGATACTGAGGTGGACAGTTAATCCGTGCAATCATTCCGAGCGCAGGGCTTCCACCGGGTCGAGCATCGCTGCTCTGCGCGCGGGCACAACACCGGCGATCAGTCCGATAATGACTGCGATCACTTCTGCCAGTATCACGTAAAACACCGGTGTATGAACGGGCAGCGTTGGCAGCGTGAAATGCAGTATTTGCGCGATTCCGACACCGAGTATCAGACCACCGAGACCACCTGCGGCTGACAATACTACAGCTTCACCAAGGAACAGCATCAGTACCTGCGATCTTTTTGCGCCGAGTGCGCGCAGCAACCCGATTTCGTTGATCCGTTCGTTGATCGCAATAGTCATGATGGTGACGATGCCAATGGCCCCGACCAGCAGAGAAATGCCACCGATAGCGCCAACTGCAAATGTCAGCACGTTTAATACCGAACCGAGCACGTCTAACATTTGCTGCTGCGTGGTGATGGTGAAATCCTCCTTGCCATGGCGAGCGATGAGGGTGCTTTTGATCGCTTTGGTCACTTTTTCCACGGGCGTACCTTCCTTGTACATAACATCGATTTCCATTAGCGAGTCATTGTTGAACAGGCTGAGTGCGCGCGCTGCAGGAATGAAAATGGTGTCGTCAAGATCGAAGCCCAGCACGGTGCCTTTGGATTCCATGACGCCGATGATGCGATAACGATTTTCCGCGATGGTGATACGTTTGCCTAACGGATTAGCATCACCGAAAAGCTCAGCACGCAGCTTGCTGCCGAGCACTGCGAATGCGCGCGGTGCGAGTGGATCGTCTTTTGGCAGAAAGCGTCCGGATTTTACTTTCATGCTGAAAGCTTCAGGCATATCCGGACCGGCACCGTAAACGGTGGTTCGGCGTGTGCGATTTTGTATATCGACCTCAGCATTGCCCTGGACGAATGGCACCACGGCTTTTGCGTATCGCAGACGAGACAGTGCTTCCGCGTCTTCGATGCTGAGTGGCCGCTCGGTGCCGAATACACCCATGCTGCCCCCCGAGGTCGTTGCCTTGCCGGGGTTGATGGCTACCAGGGTAGTGCCGAACTGGGTGAATTCATCGAGCACAAAACGGTGCACGCCTTCACCAATCGAGGTCAGCAATACGACCGAAGCCACGCCGACTGCAATGCCGAGCGCAGTCAGTCCGCTGCGCATACGGTGTGCAATCAGCGAAGTGGTGGTGAGCTTGAGAAAATCCTGTATCAGCATGTCGGCATAGTCTGTATTTGGCTCAACGCTTTGACAGTGCGAGCACGGGATCGAGTCGCGCTGCGCGGCGTGCTGGCATCAGACTGAAAAGTAATCCAGTGCTGACCGCCACCAGTAGTGACATCACGATCGCCCATGTCGGCGCCCATGCCGGCAGATCGGGGAACGCTGAGCGAATTGCATAACTGCCGAGTTGCCCGAGCGCTAAACCGATCAGCGCGCCAAGTACCGATAGTAAAAAAGCTTCTGCAAGAATCAGAATAGTGATCTGTTTTTGCGAGGCACCGAGTGCTTTGAGCAAACCGATTTCGGGCGTACGTTGTGATACCGCGACCAGCATTACGTTCATAATAAGAATACCCGCGACCGCGAGGCTGATCGCAGCGATACCCGCGACTGCGTAGGTGAGAGCGCTGAATATTTTATCAAAGGTGCTGAGTACTGCGTCCTGGGTAATGACGGTCACATCTTTCACACCCTGGTGGCGTTGTTGCAGAATATCAGTCACAGATTGTTTTACCGAATCGATAGCGCTGCGGCTTTTGGCTTCGACCAGGATACGTAGCAAGGAGCTGGTGTTGAATAGTTGTTGCGCAGAAGCGACCGGGATGAATACAGTTTCCTGAACATCCACACCGATGGAACGGCCAACATCACCCAGTACACCGATCACACGGTAACGTCGATCACCGATACGTATCCACTGACCGAGTGCGCGGTCTGCGCCGAACAGTTCATCGCGGATCAGACGACCGATAACAGCGACGGGTGTTGCGGTATCAAGTTTGGTGTTAGGCAAAAACCGGCCCTGTGACATGGTCCAGTGACGAATCGGTAGCATTTCATAGTTAGTGCCAAGGATCACCGATTCGCGTGAACGTGAACCGCGACTTACTTCAGCAGAGCCGACATTGATCGGTGAGATACGGCGAACGTTGCGGTTGCGTTTTAGAGCCATGGCATCTTCGAGTGTCAGATCGCGCGGCGTTTCACCCATCATGGTACCGGGGTTGAACCCCGTTGTTTCCGAACGTCCCGGAAATACATATACCAGATTCGTTCCCAGCGATGAGAATTCATTCACGATATAGCGGCGCGCACCTTCGCCAAGTGAGGTGAGGACGACCACGGCAGCCACACCGATAGCCATGGCGATTAACATGAGTATGGTGCGACCAGGATAGCCGCGAAGTGCACGCCAGGAAAAAATTGCGATGTCAGTGCCGAGTAAGGTCACGCGTTTATCCGCTGCTATCGGAACTGAGGCGGCCATCCATCATGTGTAACTGTCGACGTGCGCGTTGTCCCATTTCCGAGTCATGCGTAACCATGATGAGTGTGATACCGTCGTCATTGAGCCGTTCGATTATATCGATGACATCAGTCCCTGATTTATGGTCGAGATTACCGGTGGGTTCATCGGCAAGCAGCAAGCGCGGCTGTGTCACTGTGGCACGGGCAATTGCCACGCGCTGACGCTGGCCACCAGATAACTGTTCTGGTTTATGGTGTGCGCGATTGCTCATGTCGAGTCCTTCGAGAGCGTGCGCGACTTTTGCTTTGCGTTCTTCATGTTCCATGCCCGCGAGTATCAACGGCAACTCGACATTCTCTGCAGCAGTCAGCCTGGGTACCAGATGAAACATCTGGAATATGAAACCGATTTCACTGTTACGCACGCGCGCCTGTTCGGTGTCGGAGAGAGAAGTCACATCGCGGCCATTGAGCAGGTAGTGGCCGTCGCTTGGGCGGTCGAGCAGGCCGAGCAGATTGAGCAGGGTCGATTTCCCGGAACCCGATGGCCCCATGATAGACACATAGTCGCCATCATCAATATTCAATGTGATGTCATCCAGCGCGTGCACGGTCTGGTCGCCGACCTGGAAATTGCGATGGATTTTCTGAAGTTCGATCATGATGT
>CAYRNH010000151.1:0-6393 GCA_964425515.1 uncultured Thiotrichaceae bacterium
TCTGGACGTACGCTCACCGGCCAGGTGACCGAAGCGTTTTATAATTCTTTACGTCATGCACACCCGGTGTCGATGGGGTTGAACTGCGCGCTGGGCCCGGACTTGTTGCGCCAGTACGTGGAAGAAGTTTCGCGCATTTCAGAAGTCTATGTGTCGGCGCATCCCAATGCCGGTCTGCCGAATGAAATGGGTGGTTATGATCTTGGCCCCGAAGACATGGCGAAAGATATCGCGGAATGGGCCGACAGTGGTTTTCTAAATATTGTCGGTGGTTGTTGCGGCACCACGCCGGAACATATTGCGGCGTTTGCCAAAGCAGTGGAGGGCAAGGCACCACGACAGATCCCCGAGATACCGGTCGCCTGTCGTTTATCAGGGCTGGAGCCTTTTAACATCGACGAAAATTCTCTGTTCGTCAATGTTGGTGAACGCACCAATGTCACCGGCTCGGCCATGTTTAAACGCCTGATCGTCGAAGAGAATTATGAAGACGCGTTATCGGTTGCACAGCAACAGGTGGAAAACGGCGCGCAGATCATCGACATCAATATGGATGAAGGTATGCTCGATTCGCAGGCTGCGATGGTGCGTTTTCTCAACATGATTGCCGCCGAACCTGAAATTTCGCGCGTGCCGGTGATGCTCGATTCTTCCAAATGGGAGATCATCGAAGCCGGTCTGCAATGCGTGCAGGGCAAGAGCGTGGTGAATTCGATTTCACTGAAAGAAGGCGAAGAAAAATTTATCGAGCAGGCGAAAAAAGTGCAGCGTTATGGTGCGGCTGTTATCGTTATGGCCTTCGATGAAGACGGTCAGGCTGATACCTATGAACGCAAGGTTGAAATCTGCACACGCTCGTACAAGGTGCTCACCGAAAAAGTGGGTTTTGCGCCGGAAGATATTATTTTCGACCCGAATATTTTTGCAGTTGCGACCGGTATCGAAGAACACAATAATTATGCGCTGGATTTTATCAATGCCACGCGCACGATAAAACAAACTCTGCCGCACGCCATGGTGTCCGGCGGCGTGTCCAATGTGTCATTTTCGTTCCGCGGTAATAACCCGGTGCGCGAAGCGATCCACTCGGTGTTTTTATACCACGCGATCCAGGCCGGAATGGACATGGGTATTGTCAACGCGGGCCAGCTCGCGGTGTACGATGATCTGCCCGAAGAACTGCGCGAAGCGGTTGAAGACGTGATTCAAAACCGTCGTGATGATGCGACCGATCGTTTGCTGGAAATCGCTGGTAATTATACCGGTGATGGTATGCAGGCAGACAGTGGCAAGGACATGGCCTGGCGCGAATTGTCGGTCAACGAACGACTGACTCACGCGCTGGTAAAAGGTATCACCGATTTTATCGAAGTCGATACCGAAGAAGCACGACTGCAGGCAGAAAAACCGCTGCACGTGATCGAAGGCCCGTTGATGGACGGCATGAATGTGGTCGGCGATCTGTTCGGTTCCGGCAAAATGTTTTTGCCGCAGGTGGTGAAATCGGCACGGGTGATGAAAAAATCGGTGGCCTATCTGATGCCGTATCTGGAAGCGGAAAAAGATGGCACTGCGCGCAGCAATGGCAAAATTTTGATGGCCACGGTGAAAGGCGATGTTCACGACATCGGCAAGAACATCGTCGGTGTGGTGTTGCAGTGCAATAATTATGAAGTGATCGATCTGGGTGTGATGGTGCCCGCGGCCACGATATTGAGCGAAGCAAAAAAACACAATGTCGATATCATCGGCCTGTCCGGTTTGATCACGCCGTCGCTGGACGAGATGGCACACATGGCCGCAGAAATGCAACGCCTGGGTCTGGAGCTGCCCTTGCTGATCGGTGGCGCGACCACCTCGCGGATTCACACTGCAGTGAAAATCGACACCAAATATGATCACGCGGTGGTGTATGTGCCGGATGCGTCGCGTGCGGTGGGTGTTGCGGGCGAGCTGCTCAGCGGTGATCGCAAAGTCGAATACAAGCAGGCGATCAAACAGGAATACGCAGCGATGCGTGAACAACGCGAGCAGCGAACCTCGACGCGCAAAACATTTACTCTGCAACAGGCGCGTGACAACAGGTTCAAGTACAACTGGGAAAACTACACACCGCCGAAACCGAGTTTTCTCGGCATCAAAACTTTCGATCAGTATTCGCTGGACGAACTGGTGGACTATATCGACTGGTCACCGTTTTTCCACACCTGGGAGCTGGCAGGAAAATATCCGAAAATTCTGCAGGACGAAGTGGTGGGCGAAGAAGCCACCAAGTTGTTCGCTGATGCGCAGGCAATGTTGAAAAAAATAGTGGATGAAAAATGGTTGCAGGCAAGAGCGGTGATCGGATTCTTCCCGGCGAACAGCATCGGTGATGATATCGAAGTGTATCGCGATGATACGCGCAGCGAAGTGCAGACCGTGCTGCATCATTTGCGCCAGCAGATGGCGAAACCGTCGGATCGACCCAATCGCTGTCTCGGTGATTATGTTGCACCCTCGGATTCGGGCAAGCCGGATTATATTGGTGCGTTTGCGGTGACCACCGGTATTGGTATCGACGAACACGTTGCACGTTTTGAAGCCGACCATGATGATTACAACAGCATCATGCTCAAAGCACTGGCCGACCGTCTTGCCGAAGCTTTTGCCGAACGCATGCACCAGCGGGTGCGCAAGGAGTTCTGGGGCTATGCCACAGACGAAGCGCTGTCCAATGACGAGCTGATTGCCGAGTCCTATCAGGGTATTCGACCGGCGCCGGGGTATCCGGCCTGTCCCGACCATACCGAAAAAGCGACTTTGTGGTCATTGATACAACCGCAGGATAATGCTGGCATCAGCATCACCGAAAGTTTTGCCATGATGCCCGCGTCTTCGGTGTCGGGCTGGTATTTCTCGCACCCGGATGCCAAATATTTTGGCACCGGCAAGATATTGCACGATCAGGTTGAGGATTATGCACAGCGCACCGGCAAGCCGCTGGCCGAAGTCGAGCGCTGGCTGGCGCCGGTGATTGATGACAAGCAATAAATCGGGTGTGTTTACGACTTATCCACAATATCGGTGGATAAGCCTGTGGATACAGGTCTGAGAACTCATATTCTGATGCCCGAAGCATATACATAGCAATGTGAGCGAAGTTTAACCATGCGAGAAACCGGTTTCGGTTTTCTGCAACGGGTATAATGCCGCCTTCTTTTTACCGAGTTACCATCCTTTTATGTCTATTCTGCGTTTGCGCAATGTCTGTGTCAGTTTCGGCGGCCCACCGATACTGGATGCTGTCAGCCTGTCACTTGAAAAAGGCGAGCGCGTCAGTTTGCTGGGGCGCAATGGCAGCGGTAAATCGACTCTGCTCAAACTGATCGCGGGCAAACTGAAAGCAGACGAGGGTGAATTTGAATTTATGCCTTCGATCAAAATTTCGCAGCTCGAACAGGAAGTGCCGGGCAGTACCCAGGGCAGTATTTTCGACGTGGTCGCCAGCGGTCTGGGCGATAGCGCGGAGCTGCTCAAGGCCTATCATCACGCCAGCCAGCGCATGGCGACCGACATGAGCGAGCGCGCCATCGATGAGCTGGATCGTTTGCAGCACAAAATCGAAGTCGCTGGCGCCTGGCAGCTGAACGCACAGGTCGATGCAGTACTGACGCGCATGAAGCTGGATGGCGAGGCGGTGTTCGCCGAGCTGTCTGGCGGTATGAAACGCCGGGTAATGCTGGCGCGCGCGCTGGTGATCGAACCGGATGTGTTATTGCTCGACGAGCCGACCAACCATCTCGATCTGGCTGCCATCGAATGGCTGGAACAGCAGATTCTGAATTTTAATGGTGCGGTGCTGTTTATTACCCATGATCGTAGTTTCATGCGCCGGCTGGCAACGCGTATTGTTGAACTCGACCGCGGTCGTCTGACTTCGTATCCCGGTAATTACGAAACCTATCTCGAGCGCAAGCAGGCATTTCTTGATGCTGAAGACGAGGCGAACAAACAGTTCGACAAAAAACTGGCACAGGAAGAAGTCTGGATCCGGCAGGGGATCAAGGCGCGGCGCACGCGCAACGAAGGCCGGGTGCGTGCACTGGAAAAACTTCGTGCCGAGCGCAGTGAACGCAGAAATGTGATGGGCAATGTCGATATGAAAATCGCCACTGCCGAACGTTCCGGCAAGCTGGTCGCCGAAGCGATCGATGTCAGTTTTGCTTATGAAGGCAAACCGCTGATTCGCAATCTAACCACCACCATCATGCGCGGTGACAAGGTCGGTATCATCGGCCCTAACGGTGTCGGCAAAACCACGCTGTTGCAATTATTGCTGGGCAAGCTGAAACCCGATAGCGGTCAGATCAAAACCGGTACTGCGCAATCGGTCGCTTATTTCGACCAGTTGCGCGCACAGCTCGATGAAGAAGCCACCGTGATTGACAATGTCGCTCACGGCCGTGATCGCGTCGAGATCAATGGCAAGCAGAAACATATCATTGGTTATCTACAGGATTTTCTGTTTTCACCCGAACGTGCTCGTTCACCAGTAAAAGTTCTGTCCGGTGGTGAACGCAATCGTTTGTTGCTGGCAAAACTATTTTCTGTGCCCGCGAATATCCTGGTGCTCGACGAGCCGACCAACGATCTCGACGTAGAAACCCTGGAGCTGCTCGAAGAGCTGTTGATGGAATTTAGCGGCACAGTGTTGTTAGTGAGTCATGACCGTGAATTCATTAATAATGTGGTAACCAGCACCCTGGTGTTCGAAGGTGATGCGCAGGTAGGTGAGTACCCCGGTGGTTATGATGACTGGCAGCGACAGAAAAAATCGATGGCCGCCAGCGAAAACAAACCAGCCAGCAAAAAGTCTGATGTCACCAGTGCCGGTAAAAACAAGCCAGCAAAAAAACTCGGCTATAAGCAGCAGCGCGAGCTGGAGACTTTACCGCTGAGCATCGAGAAGCTTGAAACCGAAATCGAAAGCATGCAGCTGGAAATGACCCAGCCAGAATTCTTTCAGCGTTCGAAGCAGGAGATCCTGCTTTTCCAGGAGCAGTTGACGCTTAAGCAGAAGGAGCTGGAACAATGCTACGCGCGCTGGGAAGAGCTCGAAGCCTGAGTGCGAACAAGGCATAAAGCGAAACCGCAGAGACGCAGAGAAAAAATCGGGTTAAAAACATAAAACCAGAAGCTGAACCACAGAGTCACGGAGGACACTGAGAAAAACTTTATGGGTAAAAACTTTTAAAAAGATGAAAATTAGTTGCTGTAGTTGTCAACTTATCATAATGTCAAATCATATTTGAATTATTATTAAGTTCTTTATTATTTCTCCGTGTTCTCTGTGTCTCTGTGGTGCCGCTTTTTAGTTTTTACATACAATTAATGGTTTTCTTTGCGCCCTCTGCGCCTCTGCGGTTTCGCTTCTAGCTTTTATAATGCGGGACAAAACCCGAGATCTTATTTATTATGCGTGCCATCACAGAACGGCGCACCGCCAGTTTTTTTACAGCCGCACAAATAAACCGTTTCGGCTTTTTCTGCGGTGAATTTCACTGGTGTGAATTCTGTACTCTGATGTGAGCCATCACAGAAAGGCTGGCTTTTGCTCTGTCCGCAGGCGCACCAGAAATAGGTTTTTCCCTGTTCGACCTCAACGGCATAAGGACTGTTTTGTGGGCTTACTGGTTCTGACATAGTATTCTCCTCTAAAAAATAAAGTACTGGTTGGGTAATCAGGAAAATTGTTCCCGCCCATGCGGCAACATAAAATCAATCTCCGGGCCTTTTGGGATGATGCCTGTTGGATTGATCGAGCGATGACTTCCATAATAGTGTTGTTTGATGTGATCCATGTTTACTGTATCGGCCACACCGGGTACCTGGTACAGCTCGCGCGTATAGCCCCATAGATTCGGAAAATCGATCACACGATTTCTGTTGGTCTTGAAGTGGCTGTAATAGACCGCATCAAAGCGCACCAGTGTGGTAAACAAACGCCAGTCTGCTTCGGTGATCTGATCGCCCACCAGATAGCGTTGTTTTGACAGTCTTTGTTCAAGTTCATTCATGGTGCTGAACAGCTGATCGTAGGCTGCTTCATAGGCTTTCTGTGTCGTGGCAAAGCCGGCACGATAAACGCCATTATTCACATTGTGGTAAATAACATCGTTAATCGAATCAATTTCTTTCCTCAAGTGCTCTGGATAAAAATCCACATCGCTATTGCCAAAATCGTCAAACGCAGAGTTCAGCATGCGAATAATTTCAGATGATTCGTTGTTGACTATGGTTTGCTGCTTTTTATCCCACAGCACGGGCACGGTCACCAGGCCTTTGAAATCAGGATCTGCGATTAAATAATTTTCATATAAATAGTTCGCGTTATTTATATGATCTTCTGTC